>JAIORK010000038.1 GCA_021108215.1 bacterium
ATTGTCCGTCTTTTCAAATCAATCATCTTTTTTCCTCACGCAAAGGCGCTAAGATACAAAGATCGCCAAGTCATTCTTTTATAATAAAATCATTTTCCTTGCTTTGCTTGCTTGGCGGCTTGGCGTGATGCCTGCTTTTCCTCACGCAAAGGCGCTAAGGTGCCAAGATCGCTAAGTCATTCTTTTATAATAAAATCAATTGCCTTTCCTTTGTTTGCTTGCTTGGCGGCTTGGCGTGATGCCTGCTTTCCCTATTTCGTTTGACTAATTTTTCTCAAATTCCATGCATTTTTTTATGACAAATCCTGATTTTCGAGAATTTATTTCACCGTTGGATCGTCTTCCCCGGCTTCGGCAAATCCTTTGCGCCGCAGCACACAGGCCTCGCATTTCCCGCAGGGAGTGCCCTGGCTGTCAGGATTGTAGCAAGAAGAGGTCAGGGACAAATCCAAGTCCAATTCTTTTCCCAATTTGACAATCCGGGATTTGGACATTTTAAGCAGCGGTGCCTCAATTTTCAATTCCCACTGTCCGCCGGTACCTGCTTTGGTAGCCAGCTTGGCCAATGCCTGAAAAGCTTCCAGATATTCCGGCCTGCAATCCGGATAACCGGAGTAATCAACATAATTGGCCCCGATGAAAATAGCGTCCGCATGCAAGACCTCGGCCCAGGCCAATCCCAGCGAAAGCAGCACTGTATTGCGCGCCGGAACATAGGTGCCGGGCACTTCAGAGTCATCGCCGATCGTCGTTCGCGCATCGGGAACCGGAATCGCCCCGGTCAGTGCCGAACCGCCGAATGCCTGTAAGTCCACCTGGACGATCTTATGTGCGCAAGCACCCAAAACCCCGGCTATTTCCTTGGCACGCTCAATTTCTATCTTATGGCGCTGACCGTAATCTGCTGTCAAGGCATAGCAAGCATACCCGTGCTCTTTGGCAAATGCAAAGGTGACTGCCGAATCCAGTCCGCCGGACAAAAGGATCACTGCTTTTTTGGGTTCCATTTTACTACCGCCTGTCTTTACGTATTGCGGAGCATTATACGGCACACCGTGGTCTTTCGCCAAGTTTGAAAAAATCAGTTTCGGGATTTATTCAATTCCTGTTTATACGCATCAAGTACAACCTGCTGCAACTGGTTGTAGCTCTCTTTGTTCACAGGAAAAACGATATCCGTATATTTTTTTTCCTGACTTGTTTTGTCGATATAGACCTCAGAGGGCATCGCGACAAACAATCCTTTTTTCCCTTCAATGACTTTTAAATTTTTAATGACAAACAAATTGCTGATTTTGACGGCTGCCAAAGCCTTAAGCGCGCCTTTATTCTCCAAGAGATTTATCCGATCCATTTTTAAAATTTTTTCCATCATCGCATCCTCCTGCATAATTTTTTCATCTCTAAACGTTTGACTTGTTTTTTCGGTTTTCCATGCACTTTTTTTGAGGTAATAATCCGATTTTCTTGACAGGCAGGTTTTGCAGGCATAGAGTTAGTCCTTAAAGATGATGCTAATCGTTTTTCTTTATATAAAGCGATATCATAGATCAGCCTAAAACCATTTGTCGAACAGCACCTGGAACAAGCATGCCATGGTTTTCGCTTTTATATAACGAAAAATGATTAGCATCGTCTTCACAAGTCGGAGGTTATTTCTAAATTGAAACTTTCAAAACAGGAAAAAGAATTCGAATGCTTACGCCATCACATGGTGGAGACGCAAATTAAACGCCGGGGAATCGTCCTGCCTGCTGTTTTAGCTGCCATGCAAACTGTCCCCCGGCACAACTTCATCCCGGAAAAAATCCGTTCACACGCCTATGACGATGCTGCGCTGCCGCTTGTCGAGGGACAAACCATTTCCCAACCGTACATTGTCGGACTCATGACTGAGCTTTGCGCACCCCAACCCGGAAAAACCGTGCTTGAAATCGGGACCGGCTCCGGATACCAGGCCGCCGTCCTGGCCGAGACCGGTATGACGGTCGCCACCCTGGAAATGCATGCATCTCTGGCACAGCAGGCAATGCAAACGCTGGATGCCTTGGGATACAGCCAAAATGTAATCAGTAAACTTGGGGATGGTTTCTCTGGTTGGTCTGAGCAGGCGCCTTTTGACTGCATCCTCATAACGTGCGCTGTCTCACATATACCGCCGCCGCTGGTCCAACAACTCAAACCCAATGGCAAACTCATCGTACCCTTGGGCGAACAATTGAATCATCAAACACTCACGGTGATAACCAAGCTGGTAAACAATGACTTAATTTTTAAAAAAATTTTAGGAGTTGTTTTTGTACCCATGACCGGCCCGCATGGGTTTGACCCGTCATCATAATTCTATCAAAGCACTGCAGTAGAGTTTGATGGTGACATTTGTTTTATCCTGCCAGGGCCAAAACATGGCCACCACCCGCTCCTTGTCCTGATCACACACAAATAGTGTCTGCTCCTGATAAATACCGCCAAAAGGCGCTGCGATTTGCTGCTGATCAGTGTCCGGTTTTTCATTGACCGGCTTGCAGGCATCGCCCAGCAGACCTGTGAAATACTCCTGCCAGCTGGAAAGGTCCTTTACCAGGACCACCCACTCACAGTGGTCCGGGTTTTGCATACGTTTTTCAAAAATAGTATCTACCGGGCCTTTTTCATAAATATCAATAACATTCATGTGCAGGCCTCCTCTGCTATTTATTTTCCAAATACACCGCAGGCTTTTCCCTGCCAACTATTCTGCAATTGCTGAGTTTTCCGGATCGCCTGAATTACCCCGGCTTTATCCAGAATCCATTGGGGTGCCACCAGGTCATCCGCACTGCAGTCTGCAGTCAGGCGCTGAATCACCATTTCCGGGTGAAGCCGTTCTAAAAAACCGACCAGGCGCGCTGTATAGTCCGCAAGTGTCAACGGCTGATAACGGCCTGCCTGATACTGTTTGGCCAGCGCGGTTTCGCGAACCACATACAGGGGATGAAGTTTCACCGCTTCCAGCTTAAGCTGGGCGAGGGCATCAGCAGTTTCGAGCTCCTGCTTGGCGCCTTCGCCGGGCAGTCCTAATATAACATGCGCACATATCTGAATACCGGAAAATCGACGGGTCATCGTGACTGCTTTTAAAAACGCCTCAAACCCATGCCCCCGATTCACCGCTCTCAGGGTCGTGTCATGCATGCTTTGCAACCCATATTCCAGCCAAACTTCATAGCGCTTGGTATAGGTATGAATCAATTCCAAAATAGCATCATCAACACAATCCGGGCGTGTCCCAATGGCCATGGCGCAAATTTCGGGAAATTCATATACCACATCATAAATTTCCTTAAGCTGGCGCACACTTCCATACGTGTTGGTATACGCTTGAAAATACGCCATGAAGGCGTGAATCCCTTTGCGTTTCCCCTGGGCAATGCCTTCGCGAATCTGTTGGACCAAGGGACGCGGTTGAGAAACGGCGTGGGGAGAAAATGTCTGCGGTTCACAAAAAATACAACCTGCCTCAGAAATACTGCCGTCCCGGTTGGGACAGGTAAACCCGGCATGCAAACCAATTTTTCTGACCGGTTCTTTGAAGCGTTCCTTGAGATATGCTGAAAAGGTTCGATAGCGGGGCTTTTCCATCATCAAACGCCTGACGTGCGTTGTTTCCCAATATGATAAATCAATTGGGAAATCGCACCGGGTGTAATCCCGGAGATGCGCCCTGCCTGGCCCAGATTGCCCGGCTGCATCTTTGTCAACTTCTCCGCCACTTCCAAAGAAATTCCGGGGAGATTTTTATAGATGAAATTCTTCGGAATACGAATATTCTCCAAATATTTAAATTTTTCAATTTCTTTCGACTGACGGTTGATGTAACCCTCATACTTGACACTGACTTCAACACTCTCTCGAATCCGGCGTGGTATTTGCGCTGATACCTCGTCCAATTGCGCCAGTTCCGCATACCGAATTTCCGGTCGACGCAACAATTCCAGCAATGTAATGGTCCGGGTAAAAGGCGCGGTCCCGCAGCTGCTAAGTAGCGCATCACTTTGTTCATCCGCCACAATACGGGTCATCGCCAGCCGGCTCCGTTCTGCATTGATTTTCCGGACCCGCTCCAAATAGTTTTGAAATACCTCATCCGGGATAAGTCCCAGCTTGTGTCCCAGGGGCGTCAGTCTCTCATCCGCATTGTCTTCCCGAATCACCAACCGGTATTCCACCCGCGAGGTGAACATGCGGTACGGTTCATTGGTGCCCTTGGTGACCAGATCATCAATTAAAACACCAATATAGCCTTGAGAACGGTCGATCACAAATAGCGGCTTGCCTTTAACCAGATGAGCGGCATTGATCCCTGCCATCAACCCCTGAGCCGCTGCTTCCTCATATCCGGTGGTGCCATTGATCTGCCCGGCAAAAAATAATCCCCCAATGGTCTTGCATTCCAGGGTCGCACTCAATTGGGTGGGGTCCACATAATCATGCTCAATACCATATCCCGTCTGAACAATCCCGGCGTGCTCCAATCCCGCAATTGAATGAACCATCTCTTTTTGTATCTCCAGCGGAAGGCTGTTGGAAATACCATTGGGATAATAGCGGTCGGCCGAAAGTCCTTCCGGCTCTACGAAAACATGATGACTCTCCCGGTCCGGAAATCGGACAATTTTATCCTCTACCGAAGGACAATACCTCACACCGGTCCCGGTTATCTGACCTGAATAAAGCGCTGATTGCTCCAGATTGTCACGAATAATTTCATGGGTTTTTTCATGGGTATGCCCGATATGACAGGAAACCTGCTTAAGCTGCGGTGCTTCCGAACCTGTCATGGAAAACGGCACATACAATGTATCCCCGGGTTGTTCCACCAATTTTGAAAAATCAATGGTCTTTCCATCCAAACGCGGCGTGGTCCCGGTTTTAAAACGCCCCATCCGAATACCGTATTGGGTAAGATTTTCCGGAAGCAGTGTCGAGGCAGGATCACCCAAGCGTCCGCCGGGTTCTTTCTGCGTGCCAATGTGCATCAACCCGTGAAAAAAAGTTCCCGGCGTGATCACGACCGTCCTAGCCGCCATGACAGTATCATCCGACAGAACAACACCGGTGGTCTTTCCCTTTTCAACGTTGATACGCACAACTTCTTTGGCAAGAATTTCCAAACCTGAAATCCGGTGTAATTCCTGCTGGGCGGCCAGACGATAGACATCCATATCCACCTGCATACGGGAGGATTGAACGGCAGCACCGCGATTGGTGTTGAGTCGCCGAAACTGGATGCAGGCGGCATCTGCAATACGGCCCATCAATCCACCCAGGGCGTCAACCTCTTTTACCAATTGGCCTTTGCCGATGCCGCCGATCGCCGGATTACAACTGAGCTCGCCAATTTTTTCCAGGGAATGGGTGATTAATAGAACGCGGCATCCGATCCTGGCTGCCGCAGCACTCGCTTCGATACCGGCGTGACCGCCGCCAATAATAATAACATCATAAGACTTTTTCATGGCTATCCACTCAGGCTGTCTTCAGCCAGCCTTCTTCAACACCTTGCTCGACAATATAAATCAAATTCTGACCCGGTGCGGTCTGATAATAAATCCTGCCGGTTGGATTAATCGCCTGATCTTGAACGCACAAAAGATCACAGGTTTGCTGCCAAAATTTATGTCCCGCCTGGACCGGTGAAAACCCCGCATTTTCATGATCAATACACTCCGCCAATGTTTTGGAAAATGATTCACAAAAATCCCGATCCTGGGTCGTGCTTAACACAGCTTCCCAAACCGCTTGTTGGTGCTTGGGCACCAAACACCCAAAATGATATCCCAATAAAACAACCAACACCTTGTAATACTGAAAAATATTCTCACGGGAAATTTCTGTAATCGCACACTCCGCCAGTTTGAAGTTGCTGCCCACGCCGCAGGTGTTTTTAAACATAAAGTCGGCAATCTCTAAAAATCCCGCAAAAATATTTTTGACGACTTTGGACGATCCTTTGGTGGCGTCTAAAAAATGCTGTGCAACGCTTTTCTGCAAATGAAGCAAATCATCTTTGCGTTTAAGCGTCTCGCGCCCTTCCCACGGTTCCTGGGAAGGAACATTGGTTTTGATGTCCTGTGCATTTTTCTTTTTTGTCATATCCACACCCGAAAAAATCTTTTGATGACACTATTATAACCTCTTTGGCATGCATTTCCAATAAAATCTCATCACTCACGTTTGCCGTATCAACCGGGCCGCAAACATGGCATCCATGCCTGTGGTTCGCGGAAATGTTCTAAAAAACCCGTCTTTTCCCCAATAGGTTGCTGCCGGAATACCCTCCCGGCCGGGTCCGGGAAGCACGGAAAATCCGGCATGACCGGCTAAAAATATTTTTATAACATCTTCATTTTCCTCCGGTTCGGTGGTACAGGTTGCATAAATAAGATGACCGCCCGGTTTCACAAAACCGGCCGCCCGATTTAAAAGGGTTAACTGGATTTTGGCCAGACGTTGGTGGTCTTTTTCCTGCAAACGCCGGCGGGTCTCAACATGCCTGCGCAAGGTTCCCAAACCCGAGCAGGGCGCATCCACCAATACCCGGTCAACAGCAATGGAATCGTCCAGCTCCGCTATGACCGAAAGATTGTCCAATCCAAGCCGTTGCGCATTCTCCTGAATTCGTTGACGCTTTTTTTCGGAAACATCATAGGCTAAAACACGTCCCTGATGATTCAGCAATTCCGCCAAATGGGTTGCCTTGCCCCCAGGTGCGGCACACATATCCAGACAGGTTCCCTGGGCCGGTGGATTCACCAGCCAGCCGATCATTTGTGATGCCTGGTCCTGAAAATAAATCCAGTCCGTATTTTTTTCCAGGATGCTTCCCGGGGTCGCTTGATTTTTGGAAAGTAAAATTGCGGTCGGCAAATCACCGGATTGAACCTCCAGTCCCTGCGACTGCAAACGTTCGCCGGCCTGCGCCGCTGTCCCGACGGTCATATTGATACGGGCTGTCAAGGGAGGCGGTGTATTGGCTTGTTGCAGCATGGCTTCCGCGCGCTCAAAACCAAACCGTCCAACCCAGCGTGAAACAATGTAGCCCGGAAAAGAATGCCGTACTGCCAAATAGATAATCGGTGTTTTGAGACGGTCCGGCAAGGCCGGGGCGCCGCGCCGCGTGATTTCCCGCAAAATCGCATTGACCATCTTGACCTGTCCGGCGGGCAGCATGGTCTTGGCCATGGCAACGGTTTCATGTACCGCTGCGTGGGCGGGAATTTTATCCAAACAGAGCAGCTGATAGGCACCCAGCCGCAAAATCATTTTTACCTTATCCGGTGTTTTTTCAGGATCTTTCAATAACCGGTTGAGTGCGTAATCCAGATAACCCTGCATTTTGATCACGCCAAAGCATAATTCCCGACACAATTTCTGATCCAACTGAGACAGGTTGCTTTGCAGTAAGCGCCGGGTTAGCAGGTCTTCCACCCAGACTTTGGGTTCACCCTTTTGATTTAAAATATCCCAGGCCAGCCTGCGGGGATTGGTCTTGCTTTTCAATGGCATCCTCAATTCCTTTTTTTCATCATCAGATACTGTACCGATAAAAATCCATCGGCTTACCCGGCAGGTCTGCCGGACGCAGTACGCCGGGAAGACTGCCCATTGTGTTCGCGGCAACATAACAAAATTTTAAAACCGCAAAGTATTTTTTTATTCATCCGAAAACAAAAAAACCATATCATTCACCGCAAATGCTGCTTAGCGAATGGTTTTCTCTTTTGCCCTTTATATCGTAATCGTCTGAACAAAAAAACACTTCACGGTTTCTCACGCATACCGCTAAGCCCCGGAAAAGCCGACTAACTATGTTCTTTTAGTGTAACGTTGGTATTCAGTGTCCCTTGGGCACACCTTGCAGCTCGCGGGCCAATTCCTGCAAGCGCCCGGCGCGTTGCTCTAAGGTAGGATGGGTGGAAAAAAGTGATGCCAATCCGCCCCGTTTGAAAGGATTCACAATAAACATATGCGCGGTGGCATTGGATGCGGCGTTTTCCTGCATAGGCTGCCGCTTGACGGATGCCTGCAATTTTTCCAATGCATGAACCAGGTCCTCGGGACGGTTGGTTAAAAGCCCGGCGCCGCGATCTGCCGCATATTCCCGCGAACGCGAAACCGCCATCTGAATCAAAATTGCGGCCAACGGTCCAATAATCATGGTCAACAACAATCCCACCAAATTACGGTCGCGGCTGCCGCCGAACCAAAAAGCAAACCGTGCCAGCATAACAATCGCGCCGGCCAGGGTTGCCGCAACCGCACTGATTAAAATATCGCGGTTTTTCACATGGGTCAATTCATGCGCCAGCACCGCCGTGAGTTCGCGTTCATTTAATATCCCTAAAATTCCAGTGGTCACGGCCACCACCGCATGCGCCGGATTCCTGCCTGTAGCAAAAGCGTTCGGAACGGCATTGTCAACCACCATGACGTTTGGCATCGGCAGATTGGCCTGAGCCGAAAGGTTCCTCACGATTTCCGCAACATGTTTTTCATTGCTCTGAGGTTGCCGCGCACGATAGAGTTTTAAAACAATTTTATCGGAAAACCAATAGGTTCCAAAATTAATAACTACGGCAAAACCCAGCGCAATCATCATCCCGTTGGCGCCGCCCATGCGATTACCGATCCACAAGAGCAACAGGGTCATCCCCAACAATAATAAAAATGTCTTAAACATATTCCACATACACTCTCACTTTTCAAACGGAAAAAACCAATGTTAACAGACACCGGCTTAACAAAAAAAATTGCGGCTAGTTCTCAATATCCCCGGGATTTTTCTTTAAAGAATCAGCAATAAATTGACCGATGACATCGGCATCTTCATCCCGCAAAGCCATAAAATAAATACCGGCGCCATGTACGCCGTCCGGTACGCTGTGATCGGAAACCCAGATAACCTCTGAAAAAGCCCGCACCGGTTTGGCCGCCGTGGGCAGGACCACTTCGATTTTGAGAATATCTCCCTTTTCCAGCAAGCGCTCGCTTACCAGAAATAATCCCTCCGCAGACACATTCTTCGAATCTCCCGCCAGGGACATTTTTTTTTCTTCCAGGATGCTGGCTGCTTCTTCCGTCTCATTAATCACTTTATATTGGATTGGGATGGTTACTTTGATGCGTGGATGCTTTCTTTTATCAAAAGACAAAGATGCTTTTTCCATGATAATCCCCCCAGAATATAGTCTTCCGTACGCTGTATCATACCACGAAGCCTTTGGCTTGATAATGCTTAATTGTGCAAATTTTCATCAATGGCTTCGTTGACCAAACGATCCGCTTCTTTGTTCATTTCGCGGGGAATGTGTGCAAGGTTCCACTTGGAAAACCGGGTAAGCATCTGCCGCGCCTGATACCATAACGGCTGGAGGCCGGGATGTCTGACTTTGTACTCTCCCCGCAGTTGCTTGACAACCAATTCAGAATCAAGCCGGATCTCAAGGTGCTCAATTTTGTTTTTCAGTGCCAAGTCCAGACCCAGCAGTATTCCCTGGTATTCAGCGACATTGTTGGTGGTTGCGCCCAAAAAACTGTACGCTTGTGCAATCATGTCTCCCTCCAGGGTCCGCAAAACCGCACCGGCACCGGCAGGTCCGGGATTGCCGCGCGCCCCGCCGTCACAAGCTAAAAGTGCTTTTTTCATACGCCGTGAGTCTTCACAGCCTGATGAATGGCTAAAATGGAATCAAGCAATTGCGGAACATCCTTGAGATGCATCATGGTGGCGCTATCCGAAAGCGCTTCCGAAGGATTGGGATGGGTCTCCATAAAAACACCGTCGATCCCGGCACCGGTGGCGGCCCGGGCTAAAACCGGAATAAATTCCCGCTCACCGCCCGACTGTGCACCGCCGCCGGGAAGTTGTACACTGTGGGTGGCATCAAAAATAACCGGATATCCAAATTTTCGTAAAATAGCCAGCGAACGCATATCCACAATCAAATTATTATAACCAAACGAATAGCCGCGCTCAGTAACCAAAATATTCTGATTGTAGGCAGCCACTTTTTCAATTGCACGTCCCATATCCTGCGGTGCCATAAACTGGCCTTTTTTAATATTCACCGTCTTGCCGGTTTTGGCGGCCGCAGTTAAAAGCTCGGTCTGGCGGGACAAAAATGCCGGAATCTGTAAACAATCAACATAATCCGCCGCCCGCCGGGCTTCCTCCGGCGAATGAACATCTGTGAGCACCGGAATCTTCAGCTCTTCGCGCACACGGTTTAAAATTTTCAAACCGGATTCCAATCCGGGCCCACGATACGATTCCCCGGAGGAACGATTGGCCTTGTCATAGGAGGCCTTAAAGACCAGTTGGATCTTCCGGGATGCCGCGATCTCCTTAAGTGCCGCAGCAATCTCCAGCGGTTGTGCCTCGTTTTCAATAACGCAAGGCCCGGCAATCACCAAGAATGTATTTTGATTGATTGTGCCTGCGCCCATCTGAACAGGTTTTGCCACGTTATTTCCCCTTTTTAGCCGTTCTTTTTTTTACAGGCTTCCTCCGGGAAGCTTTGGTAACCGTCTTGCTTAATGCCGCTTTAATAAATGCTTTGAACAAAGGATGCGCAGCGGTTGGTTTTGATTTAAACTCCGGATGAAACTGTGTCGCAACAAACCAAGGATGATTTTTCAACTCAATCATCTCAACCAAAGAACCATCCGGCGAGAGACCGCAAAAAACCATGCCTTTTTTTTCCAGCTGTTCTTTATAAGCGTTGTTGAACTCATAACGATGGCGATGACGCTCAAAAATAATTTTTTCACCATACGCTTTGGCTGCCATGGTTTTGGGAATAATCCGGCAGGGATACGCGCCCAACCGCATGGTACCGCCCATCTCTTTGACACCCAGCTGCTCGGTGAGTAAAGAAATCACCGGATGCGGCGTCTGATCATCCATCTCCGTAGAGTTGGCTTTTTTTAAACCGCTTACATTTCTGGCAAATTCAGTCACCGCACACTGCAAACCGATACAAATACCTAAAAACGGAATTTTATTTCCCCGGGCATAACGGATGGCAGCTATTTTGCCCTCGATACCGCGACTCCCGAAACCGCCCGGCACCAAAATACCCTGACAACTTTTCAAATAATCCCAGGTGGGTTTATGGTTCTCAGCGATCCGGTCGGCATCCAGCCACACAAAATCCACACCGGACTGATTGGCCAAACCGCCGTGAATAAGCGCTTCTTTGATACTCTTGTAGGCGTCCTGTACCGCAATATATTTCCCCACAACACCGATGCGCGTCTTTTTGGCCGCATGGACATGGCGAACGGTCCGTTTCCATTTATCCATTTTAGCGGGTCCGGATTTCAGCCCCATGACTTTAAGCGCAATTTCATCAAATTTTTCCTGCTGAAACATCATGGGGACTTCATAAATGGACTTCACATCAATGGCCTGGATCACCGCTTCTGTGGGCACATTGCAGAAAAGGGATATCTTGTTTTTCAACTCATTGTTGAGCGGCTGCTCCGTTCGGCAGACAATCACATCCGGCTGAATACCAATCGAGAGCATTTGTGAAACAGAATGCTGGGTGGGTTTGGTTTTTAATTCTCCAGCCGCCTGAAGATACGGCACCAGGGTCAAATGAATGCTGATGGCATTGCTCCGGCCGACTTCCAGCCGAAATTGACGAATCGCTTCTAAAAAAGGCAGGCTCTCAATATCGCCAATCGTACCGCCGATTTCAATAATCGCAATATCCACTTTTTTCTGAGTCGCCACTTTACGGATGCGGTCTTTGATTTCATTGGTAATATGCGGCACCACTTGAACGGTCTTGCCCAGATAATCGCCGCGCCGTTCTTTTTTTATAACCGCATCATATATTTTACCGGTTGTAACATTGTTGCTTTTCCCAATCAGTGCATTGGTGAAACGCTCATAATGCCCCAGATCGAGATCAGTCTCCGCGCCGTCTTCGGTCACATAAACTTCACCATGTTGAAAAGGACTCATGGTCCCCGGATCCACATTAATATAGGGATCAAATTTTGCCATCGTGATTTTCAATCCGCGCGCTTCCAACAAGTTACCCAGCGAGGCGGCTGCCAATCCCTTCCCCAAGGAAGAAACCACACCGCCGGTTACAAAAATAAACTTCGTCTGCCCCATAAATACAAACACCTCCAAAATAATCTTTCTATTTTACGCAGCACACGCAGACTGTCAAATTAAACTTTGCTTTAATTTTTTACATATTTGTAGGATGGAAAGGCTTAAAATCAAAAGCCATATCCACAGATTACGCAGATTTTCACAGATTATAAAAAGGACAAACTTTTTTTAAATTCATCAAACAGTTTAAAGCAAGTCCCTTTTTTCGTTTTTACATCATGCATAGAAATTGGCCCTTCATTATAAAGAAGTTTAATTTGGTCTTTTATTACTTTTTCGTCATCATCAGAAAAACCATATGTCGTTGCATATGACTTTAGCCCACCTTCAGTTTTATTTCCTATCTCCCTACATGAAAGAAATCGCATATTCAATTCATGAAATGCAAAACCGAGAAAAGCTAACTTCTTTGCTTCAAAAACATGTTTTTTCATTTCGAGAAAATCACTAGAACCGGGGTCCGTCCCTTCGGTAAATGTTTTTATCCTCTTTGCCAGTTCCAATAATTGCTCCGGCTTGGGATCAACGCCATACCCCGCATTATCACTGGCAGACCAGGGCAGCGAGCCAACGGTTCCATATGGATGAAATATATCCATTTGTTCAATTAATTTTGCTGCTTCAGTCCCTGAAATTTGATAATAATTTTGTAATACATAATATAAAAACTGCTCTACACAACGATCATAATTAAAGATAATTAATGTAATGGATTTCAACCGTTCTTCGATTTCCACCTTATTACATCTTTCATTTTGGAGTTTAAAAAAGTGGCCAAACCATTTTTTTCTAGTTTGCGAAAATCCATTGGTTTGCTCGAATCAACAAATAGCATACTATTTTTTTCGGCAGTTAAAATTGATCTAATTATTGCCAATTTTGCGCACAACTCAATACTTTCATTTCCTCTATGAGAATCTATAAAATTATCAATTGATGGTGCAGACGGAAGTGCATTTCGAATGCACCTAGCCGCTTCAACATGTTTTTGCAAAGCTCCCTGAACGCTTGCGAATTTGTTTTCTAAAGCTTCGCCAATTTTACGGTCACCCTTTGTCTGGACATGGTCATACTCTATATTAAGAAGCCCCGCTATCTGCAGTTTAAGAAGATTGCCCACGGGCAAACCTACTTCTGCGCTTGCCCCTGCACCGATAATGAAAACAGTTTTCATATCCGTAATCCTCGATGTATTTATATTCTCTTACTTAATCAATTTTCCGTCCCAGAGTTGATCCAAAAAATAGCGCCAGGGCATAATATGGATATTTCCAACCACGCGCGGTTTTTGAACCATGGCAACCACAATGGCATGCTTTACGGAATATTCTTCCATAAATGCCCTGAGATTTTTGAGATGATGCGGCGTAACATTTTCAGTCCCCTTCACCTCCAATGCGATCTCATGTTCCCCCAAAATAAAATCCACTTCCAGTTGAGAAGCTGTTCGCCAATAAGCCAGAGAGTAATCCAGACCTGAATAGTGTCGATGCGCAGAAATTTCCTGAAAAATAAAATGCTCGAACGCCTTGCCGAAATTCTCACTACGCGGGAAAATTTTTCCGCGCCGCAAAAGTATATTGGTCATTCCCATATCAAAAAAATAAAATTTTGGTGCATGAATGACACGCCGCTTGGGACGTTTTCGAAAGGATGGCAGCATGCGGCCGATAAACGTATCCTGTAAAATTTGAAAATATTCCTTCACCGTCGGTGCACTCACACCGCTTTCAGAAGCAATGTTCTGGTAGTTGAGCATCTCTCCATGACTAAATGCAGCCGCCTCCAGGAACCGTCCAAAAGCCGGTATATTGCGGATATGCGCTTCCGCGGCGATCTCTTCACGTAAATAATCTCCAATATAGGACTTAATGAGTATTTCCGGATGATCGGATAAATAATGCCTGGGTAATAATCCGTGATTCAGCGCACGCAAGAGATCAAAATGAGGCAGCTCTTTATAGATAAACGGATAGAGTTCATAGCGGATGGCACGGCCGCCAAGCAAATTAGCGGCACTGCGTTTTAATTTCCTCGCGCTTGAACCACATAAAATGAATTGCTTTCCATGATTGACCATCAGCCATTGAATATCATCCAACAGGGCCGGTACTTTTTGAACCTCATCAATAATAACAGGCTGTTGCTGTGTATCTTGCTGTATGGCGAGAACTTCTTCACGGAGTGTTGCCGGCCGGCGATTGATCCTCTCAAATTCATCGGATAAGAGCAAATCATAATAAGGTGCGTGAGGAAACCTCTGTTTCAACAGTGTGCTTTTACCTGTTTGGCGTGGTCCCCATAAGAATGCTGTTTCTTTGTCTATGAGATGTATTTTTTGTAAACGTTTTATCATGATAAAACAAAGTATACTTTATTTTATCATGATAGTCAAAAGTTTATTTTGCCATATCATCATAACTGTCCAAACAAACAACTCCCATGATGTAGAATCACCCTGATTCCCTATTGCAATGCTTTTTGCTTGGTTCTGGCTTTCTTGATGTTCTCTTGGGCGCCGGGATAATCGGGAATTAGGGTCAGGGTGTCCTGCCAGTTGGCGATCGCCTGTTTCAGTTGGCTCAAGGTATAGTCCTGAATACCCTGTACATAGTGTTTCTTGGCCAAGACACGGAACGCAGCCTCATTTTGCCTAAGCAAACTTTTCGCTTTGGCATGGCCCGGCGAGACTTTCAGAATCTTGCGCCACCGGGAGGCGGCTTTGACCAGATCACCGCTTCCCAAATAACGCTTACCATCTGCGATCCACTTAGTGATCTGGTCCGCACGCAGCCGTATGGCCTCGGATTTGTATTTTCGGGCATTTTTATGCTTAGGTGCTTTTTTCAAAACCATGTTCCATTTTTGAATCGCGCCGTAATAATCACCTTTTCCAAACCGCGTGAGTCCGGCCAGATACCATTCCTGAATACGCGGATCTTTGAAACGCTTGCTTCCCTTGGCCATCTCCTGGCGCGTTTTTGCCAGCATTTCTTTTGCCTCTTGATGTGTTGCGGCAATCGCCAATATCCCCTGGCAAGCCAACAAAGCATCCGCCCATTGTTCGCGTTTAAATGCTGCTCGCCCGGCACGCATTTTTTTTTGAATTTCTTTGGCATAATATTTTTTTTGAATCCCGTCCAATGCCTTTGCAGCAGATGTGTTTCCCGCATCAATAAGCAATATACGCTGATACTCATCCATGGCATCTGTATACTGCTTGTTTTGTCTGTAGTGGTCGGCTTTGGCAAAGCGGGATATCAATTCCGCACGACGCTCCTGGGTACGTAAACCGGCCTTAGCTTTTTCCAGATTTTGCGCCGCTTGAACATCATTGGGTTGAAATGTCAGTACTTTTTGATAATGATCAATGGCTTCGGCATAGCTTTCTGCCTGTAGTGCCGTCTGGCCTTTTTGCCGCGCCTTTGAGATCAGTGCCTGTTTCTCTGATACCAAGGCCCGGCCGCCGCCAAAAAAATAAGTAAAACTGGCACGGTGCCCGTAACCCAGATCACCTTGCGGGATAAGTGCATAATCCAGCTGGTAACCCTGGATATTGAATCCCAACCCCGCCCGAAGCCCGGAAAGGGAATCCAAGCCCTCCTGTTCCGGCCGGTAAAAATATCCGGCGCGCAAAGCAAAAAGATTACGATACCAGTATTCTGCACCCAGACCATAGCGGTACCACCCCGGAAAGGTCCGGACAATATCCGCAGTAATATTTAATTCATCCTTAAAAAACCTGGCGGCACCACCCAAACGCATGGTCAAGGGAAGCGAATAACCAGCCACCGGCAATCCGGCATTTTGCAGCACGGCGCCCACTGACCACCACTGGCCAGGTTGACGATAAAGGGCCCCAAGATCCAGATAACCGCTCTGATACGTCACATCATCCAACTGCTCGTGTGCATAGTTCAAACTTCCGCCCACAGAAATACCATAAGCAATCGGCATGGCAAAGGCCAAACCGGCAGTCAGGCTGTAAGGCCGAAATCCCGAACCAACAGGCCGTCTTCATCCCGGCGTAATTGGATATCAGAATTGAGATAAGAGACTTGGGCCGCAGCACAACCTCCGAATACCGGATACGTCCCAGCCAGATATTCCTGACGCAGGTTGCTGATCCACTGGTTGTGCATAAATAAAATCTGGATATCCTGAATCTGTGACAAGCCGCTTGGATTCCAGGATAATGCTGTAACATCATCTGCCAGACCGGTAAATGCCTCACCCATGCCATACGCTCGCGGACCGGCGCCTAGTTGAAGAAAGGACATGGCACGTTTAGAAGCCGGACGGTCACCGGCCCAAAGCACGGATGTCTGCATCATAAGGATACCCACAAAAAAAACACTGCCGAATCGGCTCATTTTATTCATTTAATCACCGTCAACTTTCCATCCTTGAAGCTGCTCACGCTGCCTTGATTGTTTCTGGCTGTGACTTTGTATAAATAAACCCCAGGTGCTACACCGGACACTTGCCAATGGTGCCGGTTAAACCGCCCGCCAATCCCCGGTCCTTCCCAATCCCAAACCAGTTCCGCGCTTTGGTTATATACCCGGATCAAGACAGTCGCGTCTTCTTCCAGCCAGTATAAAAAGGTAAGACGATCACCCCGGCTGGAATTGGGATAACTGATCGCTTCATCCTTGCCAATCAAAGGCGAGAGTGTAAAATCCGCCCGATCACCGGCATTGAGATTTGCAATGGTCTGACTCTTCATGCCCAATGCACTGGCCTTGACTGAGTGCGAACCATCACTGAGAGGCGATAAAATATAATTTCCACCATTATCCGGTACAGTTTGGAGTACCACCTGGTTTGATGCATCCAATAACATAACCCTTGGGTTTTCTAAACGTCCATTCCCATGTGATTTAACCACGCCGGCAATCGTGGTCTGGGCAACAAGTGTGATATTAGCATTCTCAGTTTCTTCACCCAAAGTCACCATAAAACCTTTTGATGATGATGAATACCCAGCTGCCTGCACTTCCACATCAAATTCCCCACTATGTAAACCCATAATCTTATACGCACCATTTCTTTCACAAACACCAAACCGGGTAGGGATACGATTATCAATCCCCGGCACCGTAATCTGTGCCATAGCGGATGGCACGGCCGCCAAGCAAATTAGCAGCACTGCGTTTTAGTTTCCTCGCGCTCGAACCACATAAAATGAATTGTTTTTCATGATTGACCATCAACCATTGAATATCATCCAGTAGGGCCGGTACTTTTTGAACCTCATCAATAATGATAGGTTGGTGATGCGTATCCTGCTGCATGGCAAGAACTTCTTTGCGGAGTGTTGCCAGCCGACGATTGCTCCTCTCAAATTTATCAGATAAGATCAGATTATAATAAGACGCGTGAGGAAACCTCTGTTTTAACAGTGTACTTTTCCCTGTTTGGCACGGCCCCCATAAAAAGGCTGTTTCTTTGTCAATAAGATGTATTTCTTGCAATCGTTTTATCATGATAGTCAAAGGTTAATTTATGGTTATTCCACAATTACTCCCATATTCAACGCCAACATTAGTAACTAATTGCAATTTTCCCTGGCTCCAACTTTTTTGTCCCTTCGGGTAAAGTAAGAATGATCTGATACAAATAAATCCCCGGTGCACAGGATCCAGTCTGCCATGTCAGGGTGTTTCCAGTCAAAGAATCTCCCTGTATGACCGCAGCTTTCTCTCCGTTCATTTGATAAACAACGATGCGGGCTGCACTTGCGCGAATATCGTTCCATAAAAACGTAACTGTCTCTTAAGCGGGGTTAGGATATGCCCAAACCCGGTTTTGTTCCATATAAAAAAACAGCTCCTTTTTCGCCGTCTGGGTTGTTGTGGCGGAACGCTCAAACGATGTTGATGTTCTAGTTGACGTCAATGAATGAAAAGGTGTGTGTGTTACTGAAGCTGTCCTACTGGGTGAAGGTAAAATTGTTGTCAAAGATGTCGGTGTCAGTGTCAAAGT
The DNA here is from genome assembly GCA_021108215.1 of bacterium. Lineage (NCBI taxonomy): Bacteria > bacterium. The sequence goes on from JAIORK010000038.1 coordinate 18,164, forward strand.
TGAGATAGCAGTTCGAGTTGCAGTCAAAATCAGGCTGGGTGTCATACTCGGTGAAATTGTTAGTGTTGACGAAGGGGTTATACTCGGTATTGATGTAGGTGTTGAAGAATTTGTAGGCGTCAGAGTGGGTGTGCAAGTGGCAGTATTGGTAGGTGTAAATGTGTAGGTAAAATCTCCTTGAACAACAACAAAATCAACTACAATGCTTTCCTCGATAGGCCAACCAAAGGCATTTATGCGAATAACAACATTTAGCGTTTGTGTCCCATGCAATCCTGTTCGTGTTGGAATATCAAAAAAATACAAACCCGGCGATGTCTCTTCGCCAAGCAAATACTCTACGCTTCCCCTACGAACACCTATTTGAAATGTTCCGCCCCCTAAAAAAACATCGCTAACACGAACATAAAGTTCGTTATATAAATCAACATCAAACTCCAGGATGGTTCTCGATACATATCCTAAATCGTTCCCTGCATCCACAATCGCATATCCGTCAGTTAAAGAATAGTAGATGTCAATGCCATGATTCTGCCAATTTGCAGGTTGCTGACCATGTATTCCTCCGCTGAAACCATCATAGAACAAATCGACTGCGTGTAAATAATTGACTACTCCAAATAATGCCACAAAAACCATCATCGCGATTTTAATACTAATGAGAAAATAAAAGTGTTTTCCGAACATTTTGTTATATCTCCAACATTTTTTTAAATCTTGCCCTATTAAGAAACACGCTTTCTTTTTCAACACGGTAATCATAATTACCCGGTTCAAAACGCATTTGATAACTGCCATCCGCTTGGGTCAACGCACGAAGTGTCTGACTGGTGACATAGGCGCTCACCGTTGCACCCTCTACAACAGGCGACCCGGTTTCAAGGGATGTGACCACACCACTCATTAGTGAACCAATATAAACACTGGCATTGATGGTATTTACCTTGCCAGGCTCAATAGGTTTATACCTACAATAATCAGCATAGCCAGTTCGGGTTACACCAATATCGGTACTAGTTTTTAATTCATAACAGTCAAAATTTTCAATAACATATCTTCCTTGCTCGTCTGCATAAACACTGTTTGGACTGTTGTCCACCCAGATCCAGGAAAAAGCACATGGCGTATTGTTACTCTCATCCCAGATCACACCCATGGCAGTGGTGGTCACTGCTTGGCCGGAACCAGCCATAGTCATAAACAATCCAAGGGTGATCGCTAGCCTGGTAATATTCTTTTTTAATTTCATAAAATCACCATCTGCTTTCCGGCCGGAATACATGGTGTGAGGGAATGAAGGAATTATTTCCGGGCCTTGATCATTCGTTTGGCTTGTTGCAAGTCAGCCGGGGTGTCAATCGAGAGCAAAGGGCGGCTGACCGGACAGACCTTGATGGCAACCCCCATTTCTAATGCGCGCAGCTGCTCAAGCTGCTCGCTTTTTTCCAAAGGGGTTTGCTTCCATTTCGCAAATTCCAGTAAAAAAGCGCGCCGATAGGCGTAAATGCCAAGATGCAGTAAAAAAGATTTATGGTGGGTGCTCCGGATATAGGGAATGGGTGAACGGGAAAAATAGAGTGCATGTCCATCAAGCGTACAGACGACTTTAACTGAATTGGAATTTCTGACTTCCCGGTCAGGCAAGGGTGCCGCCAGAGTACTCATTTTCAGTTGCTTGTCTTTTTGAAACGGCGCAACCAGCTTATCAATATAGGCCGGCGGAAGAAACGGCTCATCGCCCTGAATATTGACAATAAGGTCACCGGTAACACGGGCAGCCACTTCAGCCAACCGGTCCGTCCCGGTAGCACACTGGGGTGAGGTCATAATCACCTCACCGCCAAAGGACAAAACAGTATCAAAAATCCGCTGATCATCCGTCGCAACCATTAAACGGGATAATTTTTTTGCTTTGGAAGCCTGGCGCCAGACCCGCTCGATCAATGTCTTGCCGTTGAGATCTGCCAAGGGTTTGCCCGGCAGCCGGGTGGAACCCCAGCGTGCCGGAATCACTCCGATAATCCGCATAGAACATCCTTTTTGTTTGATAAAATCCACAGACTGCGATAATGTTCCAATCATCCCTGCCGCTTCATGACTCAGTCGCGATAACGGTCACAAATCGTTTGAATAATGGCGGAAGTACTGCGACCTTCCACCAGCGGAATATTGACCACCGACCCACCCAGTGCCTCGACCGTATCTTTGCCAATGACTTTTTCCTTGGGCCAATCCGCCCCTTTCACCAACACATTGGGTTTGATGGTTTCGATCAATTTTCCGGGATCAACTTCGTCAAACAGCACCACCACATCTACGCACTCCAGCGAGGCTAAAAGCTCGGCACGCTCTGCCTGATTAAGAATCGGTCTTTTTTCCCCTTTAATTTTCCGAACCGAGGTGTCTGAATTCAACCCTACGACCAACGCACTCCCCATTTTCCGGGCTTCCGCCAAATAACGAACATGCCCTTGGTGGAGAATATCAAAGCATCCATTGGTAAAAACAATCTTACGGGATTTTTTTGTCCAGTCCTCAATAAGCTCCGCTGCAGCCTCTGCGGAAATAATCTTACTTGCAGCTGTGCGGGGAATGCCAAGAATCATTTCCACGGCTCTTCTCCAATCCGTTTTTTCAGTTCAGCCTGGGTGGTGGTGGCAACCCCCACCTCCCCCACGGTAATCCCTGCCGCGCAATTGGCTGCCACGGCCGCTTCTTTAAAACTCCCGCCGGATGCCAATGCCAGTGTCAATGCCGAAATAACCGTATCCCCTGCGCCGGAAACATCATAGACTTCTTGTGCCACCGTATGAATATGCGATGTCCCGGATTTGGCTTCAAACAAAGACATGCCTTCTTCGCCGCGCGTAATCAAGACCGCCTCACACTGCAATGATTCCAGCATCTTTTTTCCGGCCTTGAGCAGGCTGGCGCGGTTGGTAATCGGCATCGCGGCTGCAATTGAGGCCTCGCTCTGATTAGGCGATATCAAGGTCACCCCGCGAAACTTGAAAATGTTCTGGGGTTTCGGGTCACCGGTGATAACTTTATTGTATTGCCTGGCCAGTGAAATAACGCCCTGCGAAAGGGATTCCGTAAGCAGACCTTTATTATAATCGGAAATAATCACACCATCTACTTGCTTCATCAATTTTGCGATTTTGGTTAAAATTTCAGTGATAATCGCAGGTCTTAAATTACCGGCAGACTCCCGGTCAATGCGCACGACTTGCTGGGAATGGGCAATGACGCGGGTCTTGGTGATCGTGGGCCGCGACCGGTCCTCTAAAATCAAATCCGTATTGACACCCTCTTTTTTCAACAGGGCTTTGATCCGGTGACCGGTGGCATCCCGGCCCACCACCCCGGCTAAAATAACCTTCCCGCCCAAGGCGGTAATATTTTTGGCCACATTGGCCGCACCACCCGGCAAAGCACTCTCTTTATTAACATGGACCACGGGAATGGGTGCTTCCGGGGAGATACGGGAAACGCTTCCCCAAATATATTCATCCAGCATCACATCCCCCACCACCAGGATTTTTTTATTGCTGAATTTATTAACCAGTCGCTTTAAATGAGCTGCTTGGACCTGTTTCATACCGCTAGTGTTCCTCCTCTGGGGGAAAGACCATGGTTTCGATAAGTTTACAGAGAATATGCCCCATGGCCAAATGAATTTCCTGGACCCGCATGGTATTGGATGATGGCACAGATAAAACCACATCGGAAAGTTCGTTCATCTTGCCGCCCTCGCCGACAAAGCTGACAACTTTCATCTGCTTCTGCCGCGCTGCTTGCATGGCCCCGATCACATTGGCCGAATTGCCGGAAGTACTCAACCCCAGCAGGACATCACCTGGCTGACCCAAGGCCTCCACCTGACGTTTAAACACGTTTTCAAAACCATAGTCATTGGCAATCGCAGTCAATGCCGAGGTGTCGGTGGTCAATGCAATTGCCGCTATGGCCGGACGTTCCCGTTGATACAGCCGCGCGACCAATTCAGTGGCATAATGCTGCGCATCCGCCGCTGAACCGCCATTACCGCAAATCAATAGTTTGTGTCCGGTTTTTATCGCCTCGGATATTAAAAACGCCGCCTGGGTTAGCGGCTTAGGCAATACCTCCGCCGCTTTCTCACGCAGGGCAATCCCGGCAATCAATTCCTGCCGGGCGAGTTCTTCCATTGCAGACATAGTTCCTCCATAAAATGCTTTTTAATTTTTCTGATTTTACACATTTTTCCATCACTATCCAAGTGAATAAAACACGACCTGTTCAGAAATTCAAATATTTTCTTTTCTCCATTTTTACAATACCACTTCTTCCAACTGTTTTTTTCGGTTTTCCCAATCCGGAAGATACTTTGTCAGAAAATTATAAAACCGTTTGTCATGCTGAGGGTATTTCAAATGACACAATTCATGTAGCACAACATATTCTATACACGATAGGGGTGCTTTAATTACCTCATAATTGATTGTAATTGTCCCTTTGGGTGAGCAACTTCCCCAGCGTTTTTGCATCCAGCGAAATTGTACTTTTGGCACACTATCCAATCGCTTTTTCAGCACTGAATAATAAGCATCTATTTTTTTCAGTATAATTTTCTTTGCATGTTCTTCGTACCATTGTTTCATTTGTTCATTGACGCCCGTATTTAGGGTACCGGTCGCCCTTACAGATAAAATAGATACGTTAAAAAACCGCCCAACCAATTTCACATGTGATGTTTTTCCCGGGTAACTTTTCAGACGATACTGTCTCCCCAGGTAATAATGTGTTTCTCCATTCAAATACTTTCTGGGAGACTGTGGAAGCGGCAATCGCTTAAAATAATCAATCTGCTTCACGATCCAGGGCATTCTTTTTCTTATGCCTATAATTAATTCTTCCTGCCGGCTCCCTTCATATTGCCCGGGTGCTTTTACCATCACTTGCATGTCAGGCCACACGGTCACATTAACGTATTTCCGGTTTTGATAGAAAACCTGAACTTTCACCTGCCTGCTGCCGTACGCCATCAATAGCGGCGCACATTGAGTCCCTGTCAACTTTTTCATGGACGTTGTACCTTGGCAATATGAATACATTTATCCATCATGTCATCAATCGCATCCAGCTCCACTTTCAATCCCTGCTCATCCTGAAAATCAAACAGGCTGTCTTCCATGGCATTTCGCATTCTATTTTTGACATCATCATTATCACCCCAGTTGACAATGCGGTTGCTTTCGATGTCATGCTCAATGGTTAAAGACAATTGTGCAATAATCCCCGAGTCTATCTCCCGGACTTTATCTACCACTTCCTTTAACACGCCGAAATAAGCTTTGGCAACATCATGGTTTTTAATGACTTCCGGAATATCATCCCCTGTCCGATTGATAACAGCATCCTTATACCGCATCATTGTTTCCAGGTATTCCCGTTCACCCATCCGCTTGCTATGAAAGGCGGCAATGGCATCCTGCAATAACTGTGAAAACCGTTTATAAAAAACCGGATCTTCATCCATATGGATGTTAATCGCACGTTGTGTCCGGTGGGCAATCGTATCCGCCTTGGCGCCTTCACCACTGACTTTTGCCACTTCCTGATCAAAAGCTTCCTTATTAAAAATATTCACCAACGGTGTGATTTTTTCAATCGCGCCGGCTTTGACATGCGTATCAAGCAACTTTTGGATCTTAGATTCATACTCACCATAATCAATTACCTCAGAATAACGGTGCCGCACGGATAAACGCAGCTTCGAGAAAAAGACCAAATCTTTTTTATAGATTTCAATTTTTTCTTCCGGCGTTTCCTGATGAAAACGAAGACTTGAAAAAGCCAGGCTCATGAGACGGGCATAGCCGGACAAACGGTCATAAAAACAATACCGCCTTGCTTCATCACCCAGATGCTGTTCCAGGGCACCAACATCAAATTTATTTGGAACCTCTTTGAAAACATCCCAAAGCATGCTGTGTTTTTGGGGAATCTTCGCAATTTCTTTGGAAATATCTACAATCATATCCTGCAAATCATCCTGATCATATTCAGCCAGAGCGCGATACAATTCCAGGCTCTGATCAAGGTTTTCCAACACACCGCTGTAATCAATAATCAAACCATATTCTTTCCCTTCGAACAACCGGTTGACCCGGGCAATGGCCTGCAACAAAGCATGGTCTTTCAGCGTCCGGGTCAGGTAGAGCACACCATTACAGGGCGCATCAAATCCTACCAACAACTTATCTACAACAATGATAATTTCCGGATCTTTCGAATTTTTAAAATTATTGATAATATTGTCATTGTATTTTTTTTCATTGCCATGGATGTCCATCATCCGCTTCCAGAAAACTTTTATCTCATCTGTATGTTCTCCATAGATATCTTCCTCACCTTCCCGGTCATCCGGACCGGAAATAACAACTTCAGAAGAGACCATGCCGAATTCATCCAGGTAAGATTTATATTTCAATGCCGCCGATTTGCCGGGTGTCACAAGTTGTCCCTTTTGATTGGTTCCCTTGAACGTCTCTTTAAAGTGAATACTAATGTCCCAGGCTGTCTGCATAATTTTTTGCTCGGTTTTGTTGATCTGATTGGCACTGCTAAACTTGCGCTTCAAATCAGCAATCTGCTTTTTCGTCAACTGGTCGGTGATGCGCTCAAACCAGGCATCAATGGTTTCTTCATCTACTTCCTGAATCACATGCCGGCCTTCATAGAGAAGCGGCACAACTGATTTATCCTTCACCGCCTGATCCATGGTATACGTATCAATAATGCCGCCGAATTTTTCCATGGTATTTTTCTCGCGCTTGACAACCGGTGTTCCGGTAAAAGCAATATAGGCGGCTTTTGAAAATATTTGACGCATATTGACATGGCGCACTTTATACTGGCTGCGCTGTGCCTCATCAACCAGCACAAAAATATCCGGACTGTCATTACGAATCAATTCGTTTTTGACAATTGATTCGAATTTATCTATAACCGTTGTAATGATTTGCCGGCCCCGGTCCTGAATTAATTCCGCCAAGTGTTTGCCCGTAGTCGCCCTGGCAACGGTTTTTCCGCAGTCAGTAAACGTTTTTTTTATTTGCCCATCAAGGTTGATGCGATCCGTAACCAAAATTATTTTATAATCACTGTCAATACCCATGAGTGCAATGGCTTTGGCCAGATAAACCATGGTGAGCGATTTCCCGCTGCCCTGCGTATGCCAAACCACACCACCCCGACGGGCACCGTCTTCATCATACTCCTTAATTCTTTCAATCATGCCATACACACAAAAGTATTGCTGGTAGCGAGCAATCTTTTTGTCTTTACCATCATAGAGCATAAATTGATACGTCAATTCCAGCAACCGCTTTGGCTGACACAGCGCATAGAGCAGTCTGTCCTGTTCCGTCACTTTGCGGGATACTGTTCCGTAAGGTGCTTCATCTTCTTTTGCCACCCAGCCTGCATTACCATAAATCTCATCAATCTGCTCTTTGTTCAGTGCCATTTCACACTTTTTTGCTACATCCTCTTCAAATCCTTTATCCGCTTCCCGCCAAATTCCCCAAAATTTCTTAGGCGTTCCGACAGTGCCATACATCGCTTGATTGACTGATATGGAAAGAAGTATTTGACTGAAGACATATAACTTCTGGATTCCTTCCCCTTGCTGGTTGCGTAAATGCTGCGATATGGCTTCCCCCATAGGGTCTTTGATACTCGAAGATTTGCATTCAATAACACTCAACGGAACACCATTCACGAAAAGTACGATATCAGGCCGAAAGATAGATTTATTGTCTTCACAGAGAACCGACATTTCATCAGTCACATGATAAATATTATTCTCAGGATTCTGCCAATCAATGAAATTGAGTGTGAAGCTCTTGGTATTACCTTCAATGGTTTGAACAAAACTTTTTCCCAGACATAACAGATCGTAAATCTTCTCATTAGTACGAACCAACCCGTCAATCAGCGGTTCTTTCAATGCCTGGATAGCGCTGTGGATATTACCCTCAGAAAAGGGGTGGGATTTGCCCTTGTACTCAATACGGTTGTTCTTTTGCAGCCACTTTGTCAGAACCCCTTCCAACAACACCTGGTCTGTCCTGCCGCCCCGCATCCGCCGCGCCTCTTCAGGTTTTATATATGTATACCCAAGGTTTTGCAGCAAATGCAAAGCCGGGAGCTTGGAGAGATGCAGTTCGTCGAATTCAGGGGTGGTGTTGATAGATTCCATTTACTATTTCCCACCTCCAACTTTAATATTTATGCTTTTCCATAGTTTTTCCAACCATTTATATTTCGTGATGATTTTCTTTCCCTTCTTTAGATCTTGCTTATCGTAATCAGCGTATTTAAGTGTGCCCTTTTCCACATTTCTAATTAATTCCGAAATCATAGCATTTCGAGAAGCTGGTTTAAGTATTCCGAGTATTTCGAGAACATCTTCCAAGCGTCGTTCTTTTAATCTTAACTGGTCGTTCTCGTTAATGAAGCATTCAAAAAATATCCCCTTTATAAAATTCTCAGGCCACTCCATTTTCTCAGCAAAAATCTGGTCAATCAATTGATATGCTCTGGCAGCACCACCATCTGCAGCTTGTAATACATTTCTGCCTAACTCAATTTGTTGTTCAAGTTTTAAATCATTCATTCCCTCCCAACCATTTTGTACAATGATATCTATAGCTGAATTTTGAATATAAAAATTATGCGACTTCAAAGCATCAATTACGGCTTCAAAACATGTCACCAATCTCAAATTACCTGCTCTTACAGTTTCAATCGCATTTTCATCTAAACATTTGCTATATCGTTCTTTTTGCCTACTCGACAAACAACTCCTATCTTGCAGATGCTCAAGAACATTTAAATACTTTGGTTGTTCTTCACAATGACCTATCAAATATCCAACAATATAATCTTGGGCATCTCTTCCGATTTCCGAAAATAATTCCCAATCACAAAATATTCCCATACAGGTTTTAGGATATTTCCTGACAATTGCATGCCATTCATCTTTTTTAAAATCCCCAACACAACCAATAGTTAACAATGTTTGTGAAAACCACACTCCCCTCCTAAATTGCTTCCCAAAAGAAGAATCATAAGAATCTTTTTCTAATTCTTTCCAATATTTTGTTAGTAACCATTTATATGTTCCCTCATCAATACGAACGCTTATTTCTTTCGTGAAATCTTCTACGGTTTTTCGTAAATCATCAATGTAATCAGGATCACCCAACATATCCTTAATTAATTTTTGTGCAAATCCTTTATTTAGTTTGACCGGACGCGAAAGCACATATTCAACGACTGACGATGCTGCATGTTTTACTTGTTCTGGAGACGGCGCTTTTTCATATGGGTGTCCAAAAATACAACGCATGTTATAAATGTGTTCCAGCACCAAAAAAGAAGCGTCATCTACAAAACCATATTTATTCGCATGGTCCAGCACATAATAATCTACAGCTTTTTTATTACTCTCTTTAGTTTGAATTTCACCAACTATTTTACCTGCTTCGGAATCACGTTTCAGCGCTTCATGAAATCGTCGCTTGAGGGATTCAGCGCAAGATAACCAGATCATTATGTACGCCGCCCTCAGCGCTCCGCAATCCGCCGACTTTATAGCTTCTTCAAAAAGGGGTTTATCTTCAGGTGCAAGAATCTGGTTTAGATACTTAGTGAGATCAACTTTCATTGGTTCCCCCAAACATTCGTTGTTGCAGCATCATAAAAATTAATTTCTATTTTTTTCTTTTTCCTTAAATCAATTAATTGCTGAGCCCTGCTAATTATTGTTTTATTAGCTGATTCTTTCGGCGAACCATATAATGAAATAAATACATTTCCAATCCTACTTCGCTTAATTGCCCCGTTTTCTCAGCGATAGTGACCTCAAGCCCAAGGGAGAATTAACTATTCAGGA
>JAIORK010000039.1 GCA_021108215.1 bacterium
ATTATCAGTTTTCTTGAGTCGAGGGACTCTTTTTTATCCCAATTTGTCGCACTTGTAATTACAATTCACAGGTTTGATAATCAAACGAAGCTTCCGAAGGAATACCTAACACTTAAAAGTTCAACTCGCTTTCTTAATATCAAGACGTTTCAATGTCTGATTTAAGAATGTAACCGCCATCCCGATTTCCCTGGCTGTTTTGGCTTTGTTCCAGTTGTGTTTTTGGAGATGGTAGAGGTAGTATTCTTTTTCTATTTCTTTTCTTTTTTTATCCAACCCTTGTTTAAACATCAAATAAGAGCAATCAATATTTTCACTAGAGTCAGATATATTTCCATCGAATTGCTCTGCATCTTTTAAAAATTCTTCAACATCATCCTTCCCGATAATATTTCCTTTGCACCGAACCATTCCCGTCTCGATACACAATGCCAATTCGCGAACATTTCCATTCCAACGATTCTTTAAAAAAATCTCCATCAGATCATCACTAACACCTGCAATTTGTTTCTTAAATCCATTATTATATTTACGAACAAAGTAATCTACCAAGAGCGGAATATCAGGCTTTCTTTCGTATAAAGGAGGCACTTTCATTTTATTTGTTTTAATCCTTTGATACAGGTCCATTCTAAAACCACCATCGTTGACACACTTAGGCAACACTTTATTTGTTGCAAAAATAAAAACAACGTCAACATGTATCGGTTTTGCCGGAGCCCCGATCCTGGTAAATGTCTTATGTTGAATCAACCGCAATATTTTACACTGATGATAATTTGACAATTCACCGATTTCGTCAAAAAAGACGACACCACCATCTGCTTCTTCAATTTTACCTTTTTTAGCAACCGCCCCATTAAAAGCATTTTTTTCATGTCCAAACAATTCACTTTCAAATAATTCCTTTGAAATCGTTGTGCAATCAATAATGGCAAGTGGTGCTTCTTTACGCGGACTCACTTGATGGTAATATTTCGCAAGTTCTTCTTTCCCGGTCCCATTTTCGCCAACAAACAACACATTACTCTGCGCAAACGCCGCATCACAAATTTTATCGGTTATTTCGATAATTTCAGGTGTTTTCCCAATAATCACATTCTCATTCGCATCATAATCTTCCGAATCCCTGCTTTTTGTTCTTGGTTCGAGACACTTTCTGATTTTTTCCAAAAGCAAGTTTTCATCAGAAATTGGTTTTAAAAAATATCCATTAATCCCCAATATTCGCAGCCGCTTCATTTTTTCAGCATTCATCGTGCCGCTTATTACAAATACCGGCAATTCATCAATATTTGGATATGATTCCCGAATGTCTTTTAAGATATCAATACCACGAACATCCCTTTCATCGCCAAAACTTAAATCCAGCGTAATAAGATTCGGCGCAAACATCTCAATTTTTTCCAGCACACCTTCAGGACTCAATAGATAGTCAACTGTGTAACCTTCATCTTCAAAAATGGTTTTCAGTGTCTGGACAACTTTAATTTGATCTTCCAAAACAAGAATTCTCACCAACAGAGTTCCTCTCTTTCCACTATTTTGTTTTTAACAGTGGCAAAACAATATAAAATGTCGTTCCTTTTCCTACAAGACTTTTAGTAATCCCCATCTCGCCGCCCATGATCCCAACAAGCTTTTTGGCATTTGCCAGGCCTAAACCCATACCGGCTTTTTTCGGATGCAATTGAATATATGGCAGGAATATTTTCCGCCAATTTTCCCGAGCAATCCCCGGCCCTTGATCCTCAACAAATATCTTCACGCTCTCCGCTTCTTTCTTCACATCAACGGTTATCGTGCTGTTCACCGGGGAAAATTTTATTGCATTATGAACTATATTTTTTATTATCCGGCATGTAATTTGTTGATCAACACTCACCAGGTGGGATTCTTTCTGTTGATTAAACAGTATTTTTATACCGAGACTAGATACTTGTTCCTCTACGCCTTCTAAAACCGATATCAACAGTTTTATCAAGTTAGTTTTTTCAAAAAAAGTTTCAACCGCCCCACTTTGTAAATGTTGCTGATCGTTTAAATTATTTAGAAATCGATCAATTGAGTCGGCACTCTCTTTCGTATTTTTCAAATCATTTTCTATATCTGGAATTGCTGTCTTTCCCTTTGTTTTTTTCAACAATGAATTCATTTTTCCCTGAATCACAGTCAAATCCTGCTTGGCATCATGTGTGATGCTGTAAATCATATCTTCCTTGGTTTTTTCTGCAATTTCCAATTTATGATGTATCCGAAAAAGAAAAAATCCCAAACCGGCAAGAATAAACAATAATACAATAATCAAGATGAACGCCTGAACAATGCTTTGCTTGGGTTTCTCATATTCGCTTAGTGAAAAAACCATTTTTATATTTGTCGGTTTATCCTGATAATTCAGTTTCTGATTAACGTATAAATCTCTCTTTTCCTCATCAAAATATGATGCTTGTGATCCAATCCCAGACTTATCCAACCATGCATCATCCAATCCCTGCCGATCGCCTGCCTTCCTGACCTCCTTTCCTTCAACATGAACTGATAAAAATCGGATAAAATCGATCTTACTCAAGAGCTGGATAATATCCGAAAAATAGCCATATTCCTTGTTGGCAATAAAATTTTCCGCAGTTTTGGAAATATGCATGGAAAAGTTTTCATGTTCAGCCTGACGAACTTCCTCAAAACGCACAAGATTAGACCAAATCCTCGTAATCGCTAACAATGAAATACAAATAACACAAAATCCGGCAATCATGATCCAGTATTTATTCAAACCAGTTCTTTTATTCATCTCACACCGCACTTTCTATCTTTCCAAACGTTCAATACCAAAATATTTCAGTATTCTGCGAATTTCCGGTTCCTGATGCATTTCTACTGCACTATTCATAAGATTTTGAATTGCTTGGTTTTTTACATTGCTCATTGATGTTCGCAAATAAATTGATATATTGGGTTTTGACTCAAACCTGGCAATCTCTTTCAATTTAGGAAAATCCGCCATAAATCCAGCAATCTTGTAAATGAATTCATACTCAATGATAGCGTCAACCGCTTTCACCTGCAAGGCACGCAGACTATCCCTGATATTTCGTTGAACCTCGATAATAGTGAAATAGTCATCATCTGCAAATTGCTTTTTCAATTGTTTCACAACTTTGACATTGGCACATCCAATCCGTTTTCCTTTTAAATCCTCCAATACGTTTATCCGACTGTCCGGTAGTGTTACCAGACAGCACGCCTGATCTTTCTTGCCATCAGTCACAACGGTTAATACCGGCAAAAGAAGTTGATGCTCTATGTATTGATCCAACTCCGCGTTGTAGGATGCAATAATATCAATCTTACCGTCCGTATAATTCAATTGAAGCTCGGCTGCACCTGCATAATCCAATTCAACAGGCATCCCGCATTGTTTTTCTAAATAGTCCTTGATATATTGTATTTTTTGTAAAAAGTCTGAACGACCGAGAAAATCTTCCCCAATTTTCGTCTCGATCCCGATAATAATCCTATCAATATACTTCTCAGGAATAACAGGGATAATATTTTTTTGCGTTTCAATTTGTACATTTTTCATTTCTAATTCCCTAACCAATTGATCAAACTTTTCATTCAGTTCAGCAAACACTTGCCAAGCTTCCTCTACTGACTGCTCAGCTCTTCCTGCCTTTTCTTTCAGATTTTGCGAACCACTTTCCGCCTTATAGACTGCCACAGTGGCTTGAAGCCTGGCTTTCCCAAGTAAACCCTGTTGGCGATCCAGCACTTCTTTCATTCGAATCGCAGTCTCCGGATCTTTGCCAGTCAACCCTTCCCAGGCCTTCGCCACTTCATCTTTAGTATTTTCTGATGTCTCTATGGCCATATTAGCCATAAGGGTCACTTCCGTTATTCGCAAAATTTTGTCCTTGTATTTTCTCCAATCTGAATCAGTCCGGTTCAATAGACTTCCCCACCGCAAGATCATACCAACGCGATGAGACCCCAAAGAACCTTGTATTTGAAATGGATATGAAAAAGCATAATCCAACTGCATATCCACGGAACCGGTATTCCACCAATTTTTAATACTCATTCCGGCAGTCGCACGATCAGTATTGATCCCCAGACGAATAGCAGCAATATTTTCAAGCCACCATGATTCAACCCCAAATTTAGGGAGATAAACATTATTGCGCATCGAGAGTTCCCCTGTCGCCAGCACTGAATCAAGCATAGCAATATTCTTATTCAGATGAAGCGTGTAAGCAGCCCCGAGCCGGTATATTGCCGGAACATATTCGTCACAGACCAAACCTACATTTGCAGGAATGATATTATCAACCGCAAAACCAATATTTAAATTCTCCAGCAGCGTAACCAAGATTCCGGCGTCTACGGTAAACCCATAACGCTGCCGGTCGTCCGAGGGAAAATCATCCCTGAATTCATCCCCTACATCAACAATCCAATGCAAGACTTTCGCGGTCATGCCGAAATCAATCGTCAAACCGCTGTCAAGCGTGTAGGGTTTCCAAAGATTTTTTCCATATGACATTGTAAATGTATTTTCTTTATATAAAACTGTATCAAACTGAGTCCAGCTAATTCCCATGGTTCCATAAATCCCGGAAATCGGAACTGCCAGAGAAAGGAAATTATATCCAAACCGGTCATCAGCATTATTGTATAACCGCACATTGAGGTTAGAATAAAGATCCGCATACATACCAATCAATTCCATAGCAGTCAACCGGCTCAATCCGGCCGGATTGAAAAGCACTGCATTGGCATCATCCGCCACAGCCACAAAAGCTTCTCCCATACCCGCAGGCCTTGCGCCATCAATAAAATCCATAAAATAAGTATGTCCGGGGGCCGCACTCGATAGTATCAAACCCATCAAAGCTATGATTTGAATACTCCGGCGCAGACAAAGAACCAATCTGGCGCTGCATTCGCATGCTAAAAATTGTAACCAATACAATTTCATTTTCCCCATTTTTCCGCTCCTAGTAACTAGATGTCATTCAACACCATAATATTTCACACTATTTTTTTTATATTTTCCTGTGCAAGCGTATTTAAAGTTATCATAACTTGTATATTGTTTTTTGTGCATTTTCACTTAATCAACACAACTTTCCCGGTCACCCGTTTTCCCTCTGCCTCAATCTGGTAAATATACACCCCGCCCTCGCAGAGATGCCCGGCATCCGAGCGCCCGTCCCAAATCCGTTTGTTTTCCAACTTCTTCACGATTTTCCCCTTCAAGTTCATGATGCTTACCGAATACGGCATCATAGGATTATCCATCCCAAAAACAAACTCAACTAATTTCCCATTGTGCGGAACATAAGGATTCGGGACGGCATAGCCACCATTAGAGAAACATGGAAGCGCGGTTGGAGTTGCAGTTGCAATTGGCGTACTCGTCGTTGTCTGTGTAATCGTCGGTGTAATGGTAGATGTTGGCGTGCTGGTTGGCGTCGGAGTAGGCGGCACAAATACTTCTTTGGCAATATAGACTTGTTTTGCGTCCCAAGATGATCCATCCCGCTCATCCCATCCAACGTAGACAACACCACCAGATTGAGAGATACCGGAAGCATCTGTAATTCTGCTATTATCGCTCAATTTCGTGTCCAGCATCTCCCAGGAAAAACCATTCCAGTATTTTATAAAGACATCCTGACCATAATAATGCTCCACAGAAACCAACGGGGTATTTTCAAAAAAAGCAATCCCTGACACTGTGCAGTAATTCATTTGCGGTATGCTCTCCACAAGATTCAAAGAATCCCCCAGCTGGGTCCACGCACCATTATCAGAATAAAAAACCGAAACAACTTGAGGCCAGTAATTATTCGGACCGCTTGATCTAACGATATAGAATGTCCCATCTTCTGAAACCCCCATGGTATATGAATCTGCTGCATAAACTGCAGAATTTATTTTCCGTTCCCAGGTAGTTCCATTAAAAAATTTCAAATAGACTGGCGCGGTGCCAAACCCCTGTTTATAGGCCACATAAGGAACATCTTCGTATACTTCAATAAATGGTTCTATACCAGATTCCCCATCATCATTTACATGGTTCCCCACCAATGACCAATCTGTTCCATTCCATTTTTTGACATAAACAGTAATTGGTGTGATGTCGGATTCATACCAGGTCATATATGGCATTTCAGTGCTATCAACAGCCAGCTTGGGTGGATACATATCTGCAGTAGCATTCACTCTGAAGCTGCTTCCAATATTGGCCCATGAACTCCCATTCCATAAATATGCTGTCAAATCTTGGTCAACATTTGCTCCTGCGCATGCTAAATAGATTTTATTTTGCGAAACCACTTTGATGTCAGGATAAGAATGCTGTCCAAAAACACTGCCAATTTGTTCCCAGTCTGTACCATTCCATTTTTTTACATATACCTTATCATCTGTTGCATATCGGGATGTTGTTTCATAAAACGCAATATAAGGAGTGCCATCCGGTGCACAATCCACACTGGTAAAACGTGCCGCATGATCAACATTTGTATTTAAGTAATCTCCAAGTTGTTCCCACGCACCAAAAACAACATGAGTTGAAAATAAAAGACAAATCATAATTAATAAAAAAATATTTCTAAACATAAAAACCACCCGACTTCCTTTATTATAAATATCTATTTAATTATAAGATGCTTCCAACATAGTTTTTATTGCATTATTTTTTATGTGATTAGGAATTAGCAATTATTCAACAAGTGCTTGTAAATAAGAAATGGTTATTTAACCAGCACAACCTTCCCGCTTGCGCGCTCCCCCTCCGTCTCAATCTGGTAGATGTAGACGCCGCCCTCACAAAAACCGCCTTGTTCATTTCTGCCGTCCCAGGTATTCGTGTTGTTCAAGGACCTCACATGCCTCCCGCGTAGATTCATGATTTTTATACTGTAATCTTTGATTAAAAAATCAGATATTTTCCCTATCCGGGTAAACATCCCGGTTGTGGGTGTAAAAGGATCGGGATCTGCATAAGCATCGCAGAAAAGATCTTCATCCGAATGATTATCCGGCCTAGAATAAATTCTAATATAATCAATTTTCACTTCACTCTGCCCGGGAATGCCATCAATCCACAGTTTAATTACGGAATAGTCCCAACCGGGTTGATGCTCAATCCGGGCATATTCAATGCGTTCTGACACAAGATTGTCAAAAACCAGAAAATTATTTTTATCATTATAAACATCCTGAATTTGAACATCCAATGTTGTATCAGGAGACATACTTTCAATTTTAATCTCAAATATATTATCATGATCCAATATCAGGCTTGAAATAACCGGAGACATCACATCGCCATACTCCTTATCTGCATTTTGTTCCAGACGAATAACGGCATAGCCCTGACCATCACCACTAATTGTGGCATTGTTATATCCTGATTGCCAGGCGTCCTCTGTGCGATTGATCGACCACTTAAAATTTTCGACATAATCCGCAGCATATACCGGCAGAACACTTGCAATCAGCACACAAACAAGCAATCCACACATCCAATAAATACATCTCACCCGCAGCATCATGTGTGCCTCATTTTTGAAAACATTCTTTTTATTTTATAACAACAATCGATCCATGAACGCGCTGATTGCCTGATTTGACCTGAAATAAATAAATCCCGCCTTCACATAAATGTCCCTGACTGCTTCTCCCATCCCATCGATACTCATTTTCCAATGTACGGATCAACCTTCCCCGCACATCCATAATCTTTATCGTATAGCTGTCATAGCCCGCAACCAGTTTGAATAAAATGTTGGCCATCTTACCATTGCCCGGAATAAACGGATTGGGTACAGCGAAAACAGCATTTTCAGGAGATGTAATACTCGTTTTCGAGTTGTCCTGCTGAGTATTATCTTTATAAATTTTCACATAATCAATTGTGTATGACGCCCCTTCTGCAGGCGCCTCAATTCCAAATGCAATCGTCAGCAATGCTGTACCGGTCCATAGTCGTTCCGGCTGAGTCAACAGATCAATCAAATAAATACCCGGTTGCGTAATCGTCGCAACACCAATGGAATCCCAAGTCGGGATTTCCTTCAGGCTGATTGGACAGGCTGTATTTTCCGTAAAACCGGAGACTTTCACTTCCATATAACGGCACTCATCAAAATCCCAATAAATCCCGGGTGTATACACTTCTGCCCAAGGATCTTCATGGCTCCCTTTATTCTCCACAAACGTAACCACCGCCCACGAACTTTCTGCTGTATACTCAATTCTCGCACCCATGTTCGTATCATCTTCACGATCCCACCAGTTCTTCACACTAACGCCTGCATCGCCAATTAGATCATCACGCCATAAAACCTGCTCTTCCGTGGTATTGCGGAATATTTTAACCTCATCCACGACCAGATAGGCTCCCGGCGAATCACTAATCACAATCCGAATACGAAAATCCTTGTAGCCCTGCCATTGCAGCGCATGAGCAAAATTGAATGAAAAAATACCCACTGCACCGCTTAGCGGATACAAAGGAAATTCCCGGCCAGGATTCCCGAGATCTTCCAGGCATATATTCCATTGCTGTGTTGCTGTATAAGATATATCACTTACATTAATTTGCAGTGTATTGTAAATATCCACATTGCATTGATAGATTTTCTCAGAATAAATTTTTGCTGAAGTCGTGATTCCGGCAGGTGTAATCATGGCATGAGAACCATCCTGATGATAAACAATAGACGCCATGTTTGGCTGCTGAATATCCGTTGCATCTTGCCACTTTGCCGGTTGTTGTCCGGGCAAACCATCAAAGGTATCCTGCCAGAATATATCCGAAGCAATTGCCTGACCGGCCGTACATGCAATGATTAAAATGACACTCCAAACGCGAATATTCATCATTTTCCCTTCATAATCCGGTTTTGTCATGTACACAAATAAAACATAATGCTGAATACGCCACATAACCTAGATGACTTCCGCAATCAAATTATTGCATGATTTTTGATACAGGCTGCATTTTATTTCCTTAATGATTTGAATCCAATATCCTGATATCTAGTCTCGCTTGATCAATGAATCCATGACTATTTTAAATAATTCCTTAGGATTATTGGCACTGGCCTGTGCACCGCGCTGGACCGCTTCCTGCTGCTCTTCAGGCCGGTGTTCCTCGCCGGTATACATGAAAATGGGCGTCTTGTCACCCTGACGCCTGACCGCATCCAAAAGGATATAGCCTTCGCGAGGTCCTTCCTTGTCATTCCCAATATCGGCAATGATTGCAGAAAAAGTCTCAGTGCGAAGTAATTGAAGTGCTTCATTTAAAGAATGGGCCAGTTTGAATGATATGCCCACTGCCTCAAAGGCCTTACGGATATAGATATGCAGCTCCGGTTGGTCATCCACCCATAAAAGCCGGTTGCATTTTGGTTTACCACATTTTTTTGAAGACTTGGGAAACAACCGAATGAGATCCACCAGTTGTGAAAAATCATCCTCATTGGTATTGGCTTTTTGAGACCGGGCGGTGGCCGCACCCAGCGATGCAGCTGCAGCCAGTTGGGTACGCACATAATTATCTTCATCCCTGAAATCTTCCGGACCGTATAGCTTCCCCGCATGCCGGATCACCAGCCAGGTAAAGACAATCAGGACCAGAACAGGAAAAAACACCATAAAATAAATCAACGGCAGCCGCTCATCCAAGGACAACGTGCGCGAAAACGCAGTCACAAATGCGGCAAACCCATAGATCAGGACAATGAACAAAGCAATAATGCGCAACGGATTCTTGGCCAGCCCTCTTGCCGTGGCCCCGAAATGGTCTATGGTATGGGTCATGATACTCACATCCCTGTTGATTATTTATAAAAGTATACGCACCCATTACCTGGCGATTACTTTTTAAACCATTGGCGTATCTTAGGAATTAGATCCATCCCCTGCTGCAATACTTTACCTGCCATGGTTGACGGCGCAGGCGGCCCCAGCACCGCAGATGCTTGCTCAACATTATTATACCCTTTCCATTTACCCACCTCGCGCAGTCCCATATAGGCCAAAATAACCGAGACCACCCAGGGAACGGACTGGAGATAGAGCTGACCGGCAAACGTGGTGGGACCGGCCTGACTGGAAAAAAAAGCTGCAAACTTCTCGATCACCGATGTATCCATTGCAGCCGGCAGCTCCAGCACACCGAAAAAGTGTTTGAATGTCCCATAGGCTTCAATGCCCAACCGGGTTTTTAAAAACGGCAGCCAATGAAGCAAAATGTTCTGGATCACATCCGCAACCACCAAAAAAAACGGAAACAAGACATAATACACCATCCAGCGCACAGCCCAGGGCCGGGTGGTCATACGCAGCAATGCAACCTTGTCTGCTGCTTCTGTGGATATTTTCTCCACACTGCTCTTATCCACCAAACCGATTTCGATAGCCAGGCGCTCGTTTTGGGCAGCGTATTTCTCCACTTCCTTTGACATGATCTCAGCCCAGCGATTCTGCTGGTCCAGCGGCAATTTGGTGATCTCGGTTGCCAATTCTTCAGGAGTTGATGCCTGTGCTATATTGCCGGACACATCTTTGACCGTCTCCTTGCCTTTATTAAAAAGATCTGTTACCTTGCCAATCGCTGAAATAATTCCCGGGATTGCTGCCAAAAGTTGAAGCATGATACACCCTCCTTCGTTTGCAATATTTTTCCACAAATAATTCACTTACACCGCCTTTAAAAATTCGGCAGTTATGCGACAAGTAAATCATGTGCCGCCAATGCTTCGCGCACCTGCTCCGCAGTCATGGTTTTCAAGGGATTACCACCAACAGATAATTGCGCATGCGGATATTCACGAAACCGTGTCCAGTCTCCAGCCCAATACATGCCAACCTTACGCACCGCTTCACCATAGGCATCCCAATAAGCCTTGGCCTGGAAATAATTCCAGCACGGTTTACTATTAATCATGGGCACCGCATCCCAGGCCTGACCGTAATTATGCCAAGACTCGCCCGGTGCGGCATTGGTCACGTGCCTACCGTAACAGGGACCGACATTCTCGATCACTTCCGCCAGAAATCCCAGACCACGTTCATTGAACTTGTTAATTTTGACATTGATTTCCTTGCGCGAGCGCGACTGCCGAAACAAACGGGCCTGTTCCTCCAGCGGCCGCAAAGAGCAATAGATGAGCAGATCGAAATGCCCGGCTTCCTGGCAGACTTTCTGCACAACCAGAGCCTTTTCCTTTACCTCGGGAATCAAATCATCTAAATCGCGGGATGCCATATGAATCACCCTCCTTTTGAACATAATATCGTTCTTACTATAAAGACGGAGAAACAGTGCAAACGTTACGGCAAAATTGAGATAAAAAGCGAATTTTTAAGCCTGAGGGGACGTATTTGAATTAAGGAATTAAGGATTTTCTTCGATTTTTACGGAATTTCCACTATTCTGATTTTTTCCTACATTTTTGTCATTCTTTTCTGTCCCTGCTGTTGGGAATGTGTAATTCTTCACGGTATTTATTGACTGTCCGCAATCCAATGACCAATTCCAGTTTTCCAAGCTTTTCTGACAAAATCCGATCTGACCAAGGGCGCTGTTTATTTTCTTGCGCAATCAAATCAGCCAGCATTTTTTTCATCTTGGGAGGCGAAAGCTCTTCACCATTTCGACCGAAAAAGCCACGACATAAAAAATCCTTACATGCCAGTGTCTTGCCTTGATGTGTCAGGATATATTTTTGCTTCAACAACCGGCACATCACCGAATGTTCACAACCAACCAGAGCCGCAAGTTTTTTGGCTATCAGCGGTTTGAGATAAAATTCACCCTGTTCCAGAAAATCACGCTGTTTTTCAACCATTGTTTCCAAGGCCTTTTGCAGTCTTTCACGCCTCAACACCAATGCCTTGGTGATCTGCTCAGCCCTATATTTGAGTTTTTCCAGATGCTTTTTGATATCCGGAGGAAGTTTACCGTTTCTGCGAAGATGCTTGAACAATGCCGTATTAACGCGAATATCAGGGATATCATTGTTCAAAAGAACTACTTTGTATATTTCGCCCTCTTTTTCGATCTTTGCATCCGGTTTCACATAGCGGATATCCCGGGTATATTCCATATTCACGGAAGGATAGCGGTGCATGGCGCGGATAAGCCTGACCGCTTCCTTGACTTCCACAATATCGGCCTTGGTGTGTTTATAGATGTTTTTATAAATGCCCTTAATGCTGTCTTTGTAGAATTGTTTGGCAACCAACTCCGCCAGTTGGTTCCTTTTTTCCAGCATTTGGAGTTGAATCAGGCAGTACTCCCCGGCATTTCGTGAACCAATGCCATAGGGTTCAATACGCTGCATCTTGAAAAACACATCCTCGATAAAATAATCCCGCACCCCCAGCTTGTCGGCAAATTCCTGAGTATCCCCGGCAAAAAAATAATGCTGGTCCAGGAATTCGAAAAGAACTTCCGCAACAGAAAGTTCATCATCCGTCATTTCCAGATTCATGGCATTGAGAAACCGGCTATCCGGCGAATCCTCCGCCATCCTGTCCGGCTGCCAATGCTCCGGGATGATCTCCCGGTCTTGTTTGGGAATATCATCCTGACGAAACCAAGCTTCCCAATTTTCCGTATAGTTCTGCTCGTCCTTTTCTTGAGGCTGTTTTTCCGGATCATGGACCTGGAGCAAAGGATTAACACTCGCTTCTTCGTCCAGGCTCTTTTTCAAATCCTGATTCGGAAGCTGCATGATCCTGGCTGTAAGGATCAACCGCACCACTTGGTGGAGACGGAGTTCATGTTTGATTGTCTGTTCTTGTTTGTGCGTAAGATTCATAATGCACCTACAATAAAGATGCGCCTGGCGAGCATTTTATTTCACAAAAAACACGTTTTCTTTCACGAACCGCATCATCGAACAATGCCCACTACAACCGGAGACAACCTGGAGGACGTTTCGTTTTAAATTTCAATTTGATGAATGCTTTTATAGGGAATCACTCTATACTTTGTACGTTTCTGCTTCTCTTCCCCACCATAAACCAACAGGCCATTGTTATCCGCTGATTTGTTTAATCGATAGTAATATTCAATCCCCTTGAAATAACCTTCATTAATTGTTTTACCTGACTTAATCTCAATAGGGATCTGTATTGTACCCTTATCGGCAATAACATCCACTTCATTTCCAATATTGTCCCTGAAGTAATACAAATTACTCTTTTTCCCGGAATTAAACCGTTTTTTCAGCAATTCCGAAACAACAAATGCTTCAAACAACGCGCCCCGCAATGGATGATTGGTAAAATGTTTGGAATTCTCTATTTCCAGTAAATAAGCTGCCAATCCAACATCCAGAAAGTAAAGCTTCGGGGCTTTTATCAATCGTTTATTAAAATTTTTATAGTGCGGTTTAAGCAAATATATAATATGACTGGCTTCCAAAACTGATATCCATTGTTTCGCTGTATTGTGATTGATCCCGCAATCATTGGCTATCGCTGAAAAATTCAAAATTTGACCATTGCGTGCAGCACACAGTTTCAGAAACACTTCAAACGTTGACAAGTCTTTAACATTTAAAATCGTTCTTATATCCCTCTCTAAATAGGTACTCACATAAAAAGACATTGCTTCTGTAGGATTCAGTTTTTGATCAAATATCCTGGGATAAAAACCTTGATAAAGCATTTCAAATATATCGGCGGATTTATTTTTATACAGTTCATTATATGAAAACGGCAAAAGCGTTACCAACGCTGTTCTTCCGGCCAATGACTGAGAAACACTGGTCATCAATTCGAAATTTTGGCTGCCCGTAAGAACAAAAAGGCCGTTTCTCTTTTCCTGATCAACAGCCCCCTGAATATACGACGGCAAGTCCGGTGCACGTTGAATCTCATCGATAATCGCCCCGGTTTTAGTACATTCCGCCAGAAATCCGACAGGATCATCCTGAGCGTATTGGCGAGTAGTTAAATTTTCGAGAGAAAGGTATTTAAGTGATTTGAACAGTTTTTTGCACAGTGTTGTTTTGCCTGATTGCCTTGGGCCGGTAATGGTGACAACCGGATACTGCCTAGCATAGCTTATTACTTTTTCTTCCACAGTTCGCTTTATCATAGTCAAAGTATATCGCACTTTTACATATTGTCAATACAATCATCAATATGTAAATACACCAATGTCGAATGGACATGCCCAACCTTTGGTTGAAAACCAAATATATCCCCTTCAATGAGTGCAGATGGGTAAGGGGACGTATTTGAATTAAGGAATTAAGAAATCGCTCATTCCCGTCCCACAATCGTCCATTTACGGGAATATCGTCTGCCTCTTTGAATCATTTTGCATATCGCAGATTCAGATACGCCCAAATATCCGGAAATTTCTGATGTTTTCATACCCGCCTTATCTTTGGCCATGCAGGCAAAAACCGCTCTTGCCATCGATTCTCGATTACCGCGTTTCCGCTCCAGCAATTCATTACCCTTGATCCCTGATTTTTTATGAATATATGAAAAAAGATCTTTCACAGTCCAGTTGACCTTAATTTTTCCTTCTACAGATTTATTAGCCTTCTTCAAAATCCCACCGACATACTCCCCATCCCCCAATATCCGTTCATCACTTTGCCACATTTCCTTATTTTTCATCATCCCCCTTACCACATCCCATCCGCCGGCGCTCCTTCTGAGTCCACCACCTCGGAGCATATCATCACGCCCATTGTCTTTTGCAGCGTTGACGAATTCCAAATACTTTTTTATCGCGTATGATTTTTTCGCCGAAAACCGAAGATAGACTTCTTTGGTTTCTTGCCATGATCTCCTGATTTTACCGACCAGCGTCGAATGGCCGCACCAGGGATATTTTGACAGCTCAGTCAAATCTTTAACCATTCCGGCACGAATTGGATTGAGATGAATGTAGCGAATTAATTCTAAGAAGTAGGTTTCCTTCTGACATAGTATTGATTTGTATCGGTTCTGAAATAAATGTCCACATCGCTTGTGTCGGACATTAAAATTAACTGCATAACCGGTCAGTAATCGGTGCATAAATGTCGAGAGGTGGCCATTCCGTGGCATGCCCAGTAAATGAATATGGTTATCCAGCATAGCCCATGCATAACAAACGACTTCACACTCGCCCAGCAATGCAATCAATCGCTGCAAAAATAGCTTTCGGTCTTTATTGTCGTGAAAGATCTTCCGGCGCTCGATTCCTCTCGCAATAACGTGATACATCTCTCCAGGGATATTGATTCGCGGTTGTCTCGGCATATTTCTTTTGACCAATTTCCCGCAGATTTCTTGCAAACTTTCTCAACTTTTTTCATCGCCTTATTTCCTTATTTCAAATACGTCCCCTACCCATGTGATACATCTCTCCAGGGATGTTGATTCGCGGTTGTCTCGGCATATTTCTTTTGACCAATTTCCTGCGGATTTCTTGCAAACTTTCTCAACTTTTTTTCATCTCCTTATTTCCTTATTTCAAATACGTCCCCTTCCACTGGCTGTAAGAATCAAGCGTAACACCTGGTGTAGGCGGAGTTCCGGACGAACAGTCTGATTATGCCCCTGGGTGAGTCTCATTTTACCAGCACCACTTTCCCTGTCACACGCTTGCCTTCCGCTTCGATCTGGTAGATGTACACACCGCCCTCGCAGAGGTGGCCATTATCCGACCGGCCGTCCCATGTTTTCTTGTTCTCCAGCCTTTTCACAATTCGGCCTTTAAGATCCATGATGCTTATTGAATAGGATGCTAGAGGGTTTCCCATTTCAAAAATAAATGTAACCTGCTTTCCAACATGCGGAACAAAGGGATTTGGAATAGCGTAACCGCCACGAGGAAAAAGTGGCATTGATGTAGGTGTTTCAGTAACGGATTGCGTCCTAGTCACTGTTGGTGTTTTGGTCAGTGTTGGCGGAACTATTTTGGTTGGCGTATTTGTTTTAGATATAGTCGGTGTCAACGTAACAGTAATCGTCTTTGTATTAGTCATTGTTGTGGTCATCGTTGATGTTTGACTATCAACAGGTGTAATAGTTACTGTAGGGGGAGATAGTCTCCATATCGCCATCCCTTTATTCACACATACCGTTACGATATTCTCATTTTCGATATCTATTGCGCTACCGTAAGTCCCAATCACAATTGCATCATCATTATTTGCAATCATTTTAGGTTCATCAGGATCAGCAAGGTCAAATACTCTCAATCCAATACCAATGCTATATACTTTCCCTGCACTTACAACATTATCCTGTGAAACAGTATTTTTGAAAGGTAATTGATCACGAGGATTTTCCGGATTAGCTACATTCAATATTATTGAAGGAGCATTTTGCAAAGAACAATAAGCCCTGTTATTTGCAACAACAACATTTTTAAAAGTCCTATAATTGATATAGCACCCCAAAAATTGAGGAACCGCCAATTCAGAAATATTGTATATCCTCAAACCCTGCAAACCATTTGCGACATATGCAATGTCCCCGACAATCATCGCGCCAAACATCGGATCAGCCGTTATCGTCCCAACCCATATAGGATTCCCCAAATCGGCCAAATCAACTGTATCGATTCCGTAGCCATGGGTTAATATTCCTTTCCCATTGCTAATGGACATTCCATTAATATGATGAGAGCTAGTAAATGTACAACTACTATAATATTGAGGTTGTCCAATATTTGAAACATCAATTATTTCCAAACTAGAAGGATAATTAAATGCTGCTATCAATTTATCATCCAGCACAACCACGCTTCGTGCCCGTTTGGAATTGTAGTACGAACCTACTACTATAGGATATTCAGGATCAGATATATCAAATATTTTTATACCGGCATCGCCATCAGCCACATATATTTTTTCATTATTCACACAAACATCTTGAGCGCTTGTATTATATATCATCGGATAATTAGATAGTTCCTCCAACACATCCGAATATGATGGAGCAGGAATAAAAATGCCAATAAACATAATAACACCAGCAATAAATAATCGCATTCAATTCTCCATCTTTATTATTTTACTTACTCAGTTTTAAATACCCTTGACTTCCAAATCCAATAAATTTAACACTCAAGTGTAGATACAGTCAGCAAAGCTATCCCATCATATAAGATGCCTCTCAACCAACTTTTATTGCAAACTATTTTTGGCATTTCATGATTAATTCTAAAATATTCACAAATCCAGCATTTTTTTCCTGTAAAAGAAAAACCCCTCCCATTTCAGGATGGGTTTTCAGAAGTTCCAGTTCAGACAAAATCAGGCAAAGATTAACCTGATATCCTAACTCCGTCTCCCGTCACTTAAGTTATTAAGTTAACTCCTGGGTTTCTCCAAACTTTCTCGACTTTTTTCCATCCCCTTATTTCCTTATTTCAAATACGTCCCCTACCACAGGGACTTATTCGATTATTCGAACTCCGGCACCTAAGACACACACGTCCCCTTTCACTTTCACACAAAGTTGACTCAGGGGCGCCCTGACCTTTCCGCGGTTCTTCTTTCTTTAAATCTTTCCTCATCGAGTGAAACATCGCCATTTTTATCAATTTTAACATTCACAACATCACCTCGTTTTAAAACATCATCATATTTTTTATAAAATTCCAAAACTTTATCGACTATTTGTTCATTAGAAATCGGTTCTGAATGTTCTCGCACTAATAATTTTTTTTGTCCATCGATTGCAAAATTCACTGCACCCTCTTGATAAATATCATTCAATTTATTAATGATTTTACCGTCCGCCTCAAGAGAAAATGCATCAAATGCAGCACAACCATTTTTATTAGCTACCTGATCGTGAATATTATAGATGTTTAAATAGGCTTCCAATTTATCCGTTATTGTTGTCGAAATCTGGTGATCATCTCTATTCGGTTGAGAATATGCTACGAATACAGTTCGTTCCAACTGATCTTCTGTTAATCTTTTAAGTACTCCTTTCGCCACTTGATTCCCATGACTGAATCCTACCATAAGCCCGCGTCCGCTTCCTTGACCAGCTAAATACTCGTCTGTCGAACTTTGAAGTACAATTTCATCAACCCTGCCATAATGACGCCCGGGGCCTATGCCATGTTTTTTTATCATCTTTTGTGTCCACGCAGAGCTTTCGTCTTTATTTGCTCCTGTCCATAGAGATGGAAATCCATATTTGTAATTTGATTCTGAATTGAAGTGTTTATTTAATACATCTAATATATTATTTGTATGTCCAGTGCCATAATATCTTGGCATAGGATTGTGCATGTTTTTCAATGGCCCACCGCCGTATCTTTCTTTGTTGTGCCAAGTGCCGGAAAACTCAAAAATGAAGAACGAGTTTTCATCCTCCATTCCATCCTTATCAAACCTCACAATTGGATTCCCACTACAAAACTCATACAAATCCAGCGATCCACCTTCTTCTCTTATCGGATCTGCACTCATCCACCTCCCCAACCACGGTGCATAGTAGCGTGCGCCGTAGTAGTAGAGTCCGGTGGTGTCGTCGCGCTCTTTTCCCGAGTAGCGATATTCTTTGAGTTTGACTTCTTTCTGATTAGTCCCTGCGATGAAGGATGTGCCGCCATAGGGAAAATATTCTTCGTAACTAATGACCAGGCCCTGGGGATCGATTTCGAGGGATGCGCTGCCGAGGTGGTTTTCAAATTGATAGCGGGTTTTGTTGGTATTGAGTTCCGAGGCATTTTCAAGTTCCCTCAATTGATCGTCCTGCGACCAGTTATGGCTAATGGCAACGCGTTTTTGGTCATCCATGACATGCAAAGATGTTCGTTCCAAAAGAGCTGTGGTGTTCTGGTAGATACGTTTGATCTCCACACTGCCTAAGTAAATTTTTTCTTCTACCTCTGTGACACCAGCGCCTTGCCAGGTTTCTTTGACTTTACGCACGCGGTTACCACCTGAATCATAGACATAGTACTCGGCATCATCCGGATCTGTGGGCCTCTCAATGACCACAGCTTTGCTGATGTTGTCGCGGTAGTTCCAGGCCAATGCTGCGATGTTTTCCAACTGAGTGCAATTGCCATTGTCATCAAAGAAGTCATCAAAATGAACCGGGCCGGTTTCAGGTTTTAATACGGCACGGTTGGTGAGGTCATCCACCTTGATTTTTCTGGTAAAGGACCGGCTGCTGTCAGCCGCAGTGTGCTTGATTTTGTGGAGATTGCCGGCCAGGTCATAAGAGTATTTCCGGGTATAATTGTCCAGCTTGTTGTCATCATTGGGATTGGCCAAAGAGATAAATTGGCTCTGCTTAAAGCTGTTAATATTTTTATAATAATCCGGCACTTCCAGACCTGTGTGTTCCCTGCCTTTTGCTTTCTCTAACCGATACAAAGCATCATAGGTGTAGTCATGTTTTGATTTAACATTCTGGTTGTTTTGAAATACCTGTTTATGGGATTTATCATTGAGTTTGGTAATATTCCCCACCGGATCATAGGTATATTCAATATTTTGCAACTTTTGATCATCACTTTGGCGGATGGTCTTTAGGCTGATCAACCGGAAAGTCTCCGGTTCGTATTCATAGACTGTTTTTGTATCATTGCCGTACTTGATTTTCTCCCGTTGCCCCTTGGGATTGTAAGTGATGTTTTTTACGACCTTCGCGTAACCCGACTCACCTTTGAACTTCACTTTCACTTGATCGAGCTTGCCCGATGGGTGGTACTGTGGTTTTACTTTGCTATCATCCGGATTGGTTTGTTTGACAACCCGCCCCAGCGCGTCGTATTGTGTCTTGGTTGTATAGAAAAGAGGCGAACTGCCGCCTGCCTCCATAACCAACAATGAACCCCAATCATCACCATCAATCCAATTGGCCTCCTGCTTGTAGTCCGATCGGATGGCACGGCGAATTTTGGCCGGTTCACCTTTGAAGGTGTAACGCGATATTTTATTCAATCCAGCCTGGTCCCAATGTTTGAACAATTGCCCGCGCAGGTTGCGGCCCACTGCATCAGTCACATCCTCGCCATAGATCAATTGCTCCGTGGTGTTGTCCAGACCATTACCCAGCACATGTGTTTTCACAGGCCGCTGCAAAGCATCATAGGTCATGCTGATATGATGTCCTTGGCTGTCAAAGGCATGCACAGGATTACCCAGCACATTGTTGATAATCCGATCATCACCCGCATCAATATTGATGGTGCGTATGACCTGGTCATTCATGTCATAAATATACTGAAAGGTCTGAACACCTGTCTGTTCAGCATATTGCCGGGGATCTGTGATGGTCTTAGGTTTGCCTTTGATATTGAAAGTGCTATAGGTATTCAGCACATCATCTGCTGTGGCTGTTCCTATATCTGTCAAATATTCAAAGCTCAAGTACTCCCTGCCCAGGGTATCGAGCAGACTCACCTGCGGTGTGTTGTAATGCGCTTCTGCTTTGGTCAAAGCATCCTGCTCATCTGTGGGCAAGGTATCTTTGAGTTGATAATAATCAGAATCCATGACTGTATCGTTTTCATCAAACTTGCTGATCTTCCAGGGCGTGAACTCTACTTTACTGAAAAATCCTTTGGGTGTATCTGTCCGGATCACGCGCAGCAAAGGATCATAGTGGATAATAGGTGTGACACCATATTCAGCAAAGAATTCTTCCGATGAATACTGATGCGTGCCCACATAAAAAGGTTCGTACTGCTTGATGGGTTTTTCTTTATTGTTATAAACCGTGCGTCCACTGGACAGCCAGCGCTCTATGACATCTTCCTCTGCATACGTGTCATCCGCCTGACGTACCCATGCCGGGCCTGGCTCGACCATGAGCTTGCTCTGCAATTCTCTGCCGAATCCATCGGAATAGGCAATGGTACGTTGATACAACGTTTCATCCGGCGCAACCAATTCCGAAACATGCGTCTCCCTGGCAATCAAGATAGACTGTGGTGGTTCCTGCCTATCCTGCCAGGCTTCGAGATCATAATAAAAAAAGATGGTTGCCTCTTGTAGGTACTTCCCAGGATCAGCCAGGACATTATCTATTGTTGCGTCGGTCTGTATGAGATAGACAGGATCACCCAAGGCATCAAACAAGGGAGTATCACCCTCGGGCACACCAAGTTCATCACCATAAGTACTGGTCGCAATGACCATGCCCATGGGATCGGTAATAGCCTCACTTTTATTCTCATTCGGATCAATAAGCTGCCAGGGCTGCAAAGTGCGGTAATCTATTTTGGCCTGACTAGTATTACCTAAAGCATCTTGTGTCTGAATAGGCACAAATACATAATCATCATAAGTTACCAGTACTTCTCCGCCAAAAGGATCAACCGTCTTGCTTGGCAGATAGAAATCGCCAACTTTGTAATGCTGGACGAATCCCGGATTCCAGTAGTAACCCTCTTGCAGCATATAACCAGCTGCTTCGACTTGCGCTCCTGTGAGTTGACTGTTATAGACATCTGTCAAAATATCCGGAGTGAAACAAGCCAATTCTGTATGATGCAGCAAGGCCTTGTCCGTGATCTCACCCAGGAGCAAGGCAGCATCCTGCGCTGGGTTCCAAAAATAATTCCGCGTCCATTGGAGCATTCTTGTTTGCAGACTTCCCGGAATAAATGCCTGGTCATAAGCAATGGTATTGGCCAGTGCGGTTTCAACATCTGTTTTCAGATCATTAAATTCCTTGGCATTGGCGTGGGATATGGCAAGGCCACCCAGTTCATAGGCTTTGGTTTCTTTTGGGACACCCACAAGATAATATGTATCATCAACATTAATCACTTCATTCATTGATAGGGTGGCATAGGCTTGTTGCTGCTCCGGGGTTGTTTCAACGCCTGGTCTACGCGGATAAACAACACTACATGTCTTCAGTGTATTTCCATACGCATCCACTTCCAGATTAAACTCATGACTGATCCGCGGATCTGCAAGATTTTGTTCATAATGATAAGTTAAAGTTTCATGCGCATGAGGAAAAAACACAGCATGTTTATTGCCTGCTGCAACGGGTTGGAGGGGCTTGATATTGAAATTTGCTTCTGTGACCTGATACGGAACATCCACGCCTTGCTCATACACTTCTTTACGCAAAGCACTGCCCTTCAATGCACGATAGGCCTCACGCAAAGCAACTACATCCAGATCTTGCTTATTTTCAATGATGGTATCTTCAAGATAAAATGCGTCCGGATCACCGGCATAATACTCTTCTTTATATTGTGTTGAGATTTTTTCCTGACGGATATATGCACCATTGTGGAACCAGGTCTTGGTCAGGATGGGTTTGACATAGTGCTGAGGATCACCGGAATATTCCTCAAAGGTTTCCGTGTCCAGCGTCTCGACCATGCCAAATCCCCGAAACTCACGCTCAAAGGTGTCATAAAATCCATGATGATAAATGCTTTTACTCTTCAACCGGCTGCCGGATATCTGGTCTATGGTCTCCACTTCATCCAAAACCTGGACCGGGAATGCCAGTTTGGTGATCCAGTGGTTCCCCTGCTGTTTATCTGCCAGATAATACTTGGAAGAAGGTGCATAAGTCAGTTTGACCAATTTCCCCAGATTGTTGTTGATCTCACTCAACAGATGCGGTTTGCGCTGCATCAGTTCCATATAACTTAATTGATACTGATCCTGATCAGGCCGTTTGGTCGACCAGACCAATGACATCGTACCTTTACTCGTGAAATCAATAAAAGAGATCGTAGATAAGGAATCAAAAGGCAGCGGGAAATCCAGAATCTGTTTATCAGAAAAACCATTGCCTGATTCATTGAGCCAATACTCCACCTGATCATTGCCAAAATAAAAAATATCCGGCGTACCACTGCCGTCCAGATCACTCAACTGGATATTGCGGGGATTGAAGTCTTGTTGATTGCTTGAGAATCGCGGAGCATTTTTCATCTCTACCTTGGGACCAAATTTGCCATAACCCAGGTTGGGCCAATAACACACGGATCCATTTTGGATGCGTACAATATCGGTCAATCCGTCGCCTGACATGTCGGACAAATGGATGGATTGGGTGGAATCAGCGAAAACCACACCCTGTAGGGAACAGGCATGCCTGTTCCCTACGCCATACCCGGTCCCAACGTCTGGAATATCGTATCCTTCTTTACCCTTTGATTCATACCATACCAATTGATCATCCTGGGTGATAAGAATATCCGGCAGACCGTCACCGGTCAGATCAATCATCTTGGCATTGGGATCGTTGATGTCAAAGGTGGGTTTGTTCTCAAAAGGGATGAATTGCTCCCAAACTTCATCCTTGTACTCATAATAGCCATTGACCGTATCACTGCGCACCACCAGTTCCTGGACACCGTCGCTGTTCACATCTGTGATCTGCATGGACTGGCTGCCTGCCAAAACCGGTTGCGGCACAGGTGTGATGGAACGCAAATCTCCGAATTGGCCGTCCCCAAGATTATCCTTGAAATACATGCCCCCGGACTGGAAAGTCATAATGCCGGAAAGCCCCTCACCTTTGAGGTCTACCCACTGATAGCTTGCATTATCTAAACCAATCGGCAGATTACGTTTACTCTCTTCATCTACTGTATGTATGGTGGTATCAATCTCCGGCTGGGTATAAGAATATTCCATGGCAGGCAGGGTCTTGGTCTCATAACCCGAAGCATTGCGCTTATAGCCCTTTTGTTGAACAGAAGTCAGGTATGTCATGGTGGATTGCTGCTGATAATTGAGTTCTAAAGATTTGACCAATTGCCAGTCATCCGTCCCAGGCGTTTCCGGGAAATTATGGAACATCAGCACACGTTGGCACAAGCGATAGGTGCGGACCTCAAAACCGGACTTGTAACTTGAGAAGGGATCTTGACGGACCGGCCAGTTCGTTTCTTCACTTGGCGCATCCGTGGTATGTTCCCCATAATCCAGAACCAGTTGCATATGGTGATTGGCCGGATCATTCGCCATAGGCGAATATTTGACGCGCTTCAAATATTTTTGGTTAAAGGCAAACCCATCTTTTATCCGCTGCCATTCAGTCACATCATTGGGTACATTGTCGCTATTTTCCTGTTTATACACATAATCAATCGTACTGCCTTTGGCATTGGTGGTTTTTTCCAGGAGCCAGGAAAAGACTTTCTGCGGATTGTCATGTGCCGCGATACGCGCCTGGGAAGTCAGACCGTAATAAGAGGTAATATTTTCCTTGGTCGTGGCCTGCCAATGAACTTCTCCATTATCCAGATTGCGCCATTTTTCAATACGCGCAAAAAGACCCTCAATGCGAGGACGATAAGATGTAATTTTGTAATTCGCCTGTCCTCCCGTAGGGGTGGGTTCCAAACCCACCCGCACAACCCGTTCCCATTCCTCCCCGTTTTTTTCCAATACCGGCACCAAATCCTCGGCACCGGAGAGAATAAATGTATCCGCATCTTCGGCGTCATTATAGGTAGGCAAATGTTTATCAGTCTTGCGGGTAATGGTGGGCACACCCACATCCCAGCCCAGGCCGAATGGGCTGTTGCCGGACCCAGAGTTGTAGCTGAGGGACAACTCAGGTGCAAAACCATTGCGCCCGGGTGTGAGCGGCAAAGGGATCGAGAAACTCCCGGTACCGGTTACGGCATTGGCCTGGAATTTCTCACCCATACCACTGATCGCACCGCCGCCTTTGGGCAAGTTGATCGCATGGTGTTTGATTTTATTTTTATCTTCCTGTTGATCAGGTTGATTTTGTTTTTGTGTTTCCTTTGCCATGACAGGCCTCCTTTTTTGAATTATTGTAGGGGCGAATAATTATTCGCCCCTACAGGACGGGACGACCCCGCCCGTACGATATAGCTAAAAGGAAACCTCTGTTTCGTAAAACACAATCAAAGCAATGTTGCGGATGTTTTCCGGCGCAAAATCATCTTCATGTCCATCCTGCGGCTTTAGTGTCCATGTTTCATCTGCATTAACAGTCAAACTTGGCGTTTCGATTGTTTTGCCATGTTCCAAAACATAATTTGCATTTGATTCAAGTGTCATGGTCACACTACTCAAATCATTTGCGGGTTCATCCGGCTGATCATATTGGAGATAAATGCTTGATATTTCTTTATTGCCATTAAGATTCGCACAATATTTGGGATCAATGGTAAAGGTAATGCCTTGCTCACGATCGAGCATAAACTGGTTCCATGCGTCACTGTAGGCTTGTTTGAGCAAAATAAGGCCATAACCTTCGTCAACTCCAGTCTCCAAAAATCCTTTCACTGCAGTCGCAAAATCACCACCACCCTGCAAGGCTGAGTATTCCACTTTGATAATCACGTCCTGAATCTTGGAATAATCAATGACCCCCAGCGCGCCATTGAGCTCCAGCCGCCAGGTGGAGATGGCTCCCGTGCCCTCAAAAGGCAGATAGCGTTCATCCTGGAAATTGAGCTGGAACAAACCGCTGTCATTTTCCCCGCGCGAGAGCGCAACCTGCTGATTGGGCCGCCAATCCGCACGAATGGAAAGCGGCATGGATTGGCCTTCGCCGGGCGTAATCAGGTATGGCAATCCATCGACATGGTCAGGCTCGATCAATGTCCGATGCGTCAATTGGGTTAACGTGGCATTGAGGTTCTTGTACTGCCCCACGATGGCTGGGAAAGAGATGGAGATGGTCTTGATCTGGCGGCAATAGTGGCCCGGAAAATCCTGGGCAAACAAACGCTCTGTGAGATCGAATTCACAGACCCGATTCTGCTTGAGTTTGACCAGAGCCAAAGGATCAAGCGCTGCCAGGGAGACGGTCTTAGAAATCTCAAAACGACGCTTGTTTTTCTCAAGATAGGCCTTTTCCATGCGATCCAGGTCATATTGGAGCTGCTCGCCTGCCAGCAATCCCTTGCGCAGTCCGTCCCAATAGACCGGCTTGATATAATCGACCTCACTGGCTTTGAATCCCATCTCAAATTGGAAGGACTTCTGAGCAGCCTTGGCCAGACCCAGGGCCATCTGGTAGGATTGGAAATAAATGCCTGTGATCTTGCTGATCATCCATTGGTAGAGCTGTTTGTTGGTGAATTTGGATTTCAGGAAACTGTCAATGTCCTCATTGTTCTTGATCTGCTTTTCCTGGACATTAATTTCTTTCCGAGCAATTTCCACCTGTTTGTCAGCAGCCTCAATTTGATGCTCAATTTGATTTATATCATGACTTGCCAATTTCCCCTGAAGTTCCCATTCCTGTGATCTTCTATACCATCCCCCCAACATGGAACTTAACGCATTCCCAAATTCCATCATGCTGGATAAGGTTTTATATGAACTACTCATACCCGTCAATCCCCGCCCTAGTTGTTCTCCTCCATATGTCATCGCAAATGGCGAGCCTACCTGAGGCATATAACCACCTATTGATGTTACAATATCCATTATTTGCGCTACTATTGAATACCCTTTCGATAGAGTCATAAAAATCAATTGAGCTGTTTCATAATTCGAAAGCCCTTCATCGATAAGTCCCAAATAATGGACTTCTCGCTCTTTCGCATTTTCCAGACTTTTTTCTAATGAAAGCTTTGTTTGTTCTGCATTTCCTAGTTGATCATTTTTAATATCCAAGGTCATATCCAATATCTTACCTTCCTGCGTATTGCGCAACAGGCTCATTTCCTCAACATCTTTTTTCTCCAAGGCACTTAAAAGCGATCCGCCAAGCTGGATCACCCGGCTTGCGAATTCCCGGGATTTGTTCAGGATCACATTGAACCGGTAATGCGGAACCGGCGCGCCGAGATCAGCCAATGCAGCGGCAAACCCACCACCGCCGGCAGCGGCCTGAACCAAAGCCATGGGATCAATGGGTGGCTGGAACAAAGGCAAAGGTTGCTTGACACCCTCGATATTGAGGCATTGCCGAATTTTATACAACCGATCCTCGACGCGGTCCCAATATTGTATAAACAAATCGTTTTCCGGGATCACAAAGTAACCGCGTGCTACAAAATCATCATTCGGCAATCCAGGAATCGCAACCATCTTATCCGGCAGGCTATTGTTCACCGGTGAATTTTCCAACGCCAGTAAAGTGGCCTGCCAATTGTCAGGATAAAGCTCTGTATAGAGTTGGTAATAATTTTGTGTGGGCATGGTCGCTTTCTCAGCAGTATAGTCCGGCCGGGCGCCTAATAAATCATAAGCCAGGATGTAAAGCATACGCGCTTCGTTGATGGTTTCCCGGGTGTATTGGGTGAAAAGCTTATCACCCCAGTCCATGAGGTTATCAATATAGGCCATAACAATCGATTTACGATAGGCGATCCGTCGCAGGGCTGCAATGGCATGCGGGTCAAAGGGATCTTCCTGATAGCTTTCATATTGCGACTGGAATGTATACGCTACCGGATCCTGGTGAAATGGCAGAAATTTCCAGAAATAGTAAATGTTGGAACGTTTATACAATTCCACAATAGCGGCTATGGCTTGTTCTTTCTTGCTTTCCGTGATACTTGCTTCTTCGCACAAAGTGATAAATACATCTCTTTCTTCCACTCCCATGATACCGGTCAGACTCAGTTTACCGGTGCTTTCGTTGTATCCATATTTTTCATCCAAGGTACCCAACACACTAATATTCTCGAAAGGAACTGAAACCGTTTTATGTGTAGGATCATAGACATAGTGATACCATTTCTGGGCTTCATCATGTTTCTGTGCTGTATTCAGTGTTTGCGAGATTAAATAGGGGGTATGAAAAAAGATTTCCCAGTAGTAAATACCATTGGCACTCAGGAAATCCAATTGATCACTTACTGGCACACTGGCCACATTATCAGGATTATAATAAATCGTATCAACAGCACTGCCCTGGCTCGCATCAGACGTAAATCGCGGCAATTCATCCAACTCTTGGGAACTCAGTGCCAGCAAGCCATCGATACCATTGGCTAACAATTTCTGGCTTAACTTTTGGGCTGTATTTGAAGTCAGGCGGATAATTTGATATTTTGCATTCCGTAATTCAAAGGGCCAATTCTGTTCATCAAACGAAAAGTTATTGTCATAGGCATAACAAATATATTGTTGGGTCGCATCTTTTTTTCTATAAATATATAGATCTTCCCCGACATAAAACGCAGATTGAATAGAATCATTGAAGCTCGTTGGTAAGTTACCCCAGCGTTTCTCAAGTTTACGAGGCCAAGTTGCCGCATCACCGTCAATGGCAATATCACCTGTTTCATTTTCCAAATAGGCATAATATTTATTTCCGCTAAACAAATATATTCTGGCGTTTTGGTCCCCGGGTATACGAATGGCGGCCGTCACAGAAATACCTTTTTCCATCCATCCATCAGGTGTGCTTAGTAATTGAAACTCATCAGGAAAACGGTTATTGACATCACGATAGAATAGGTATTTATTTCCCTGAAAAACATAGAGTCCGTTTGACCCATCCACAAAGGCAGCAGTTATATCGTTGCCGGCTAATAAGTTATCGTTTTTACCCCATTTTACAGCAATAGTTTCAGCGGTATAACTATTATCAGATCTAGCATAATTTACTCCATCAAAAAAGTACCAAACCGTGCCAATTTGAATCGCAGCTTTGACTGTCGATAATGCTGTGCCACATAGATCCCCTAAACTGAGGTTCACTGGCGAACCCCATCCCGGGTTTTGATAAGTACAATATTGTCCTGCATAGGCTAAATATAACAATCCATCCTTCACAAGCGCTCCATCTACTCCATCAAATGGCAGTTCGTTAAGCAAATTATTATCAACAAACTTTCCTGTATATTGTTTATCAGTTTCATTAATTAAATATATTTTCCCTTTAAATACGAATGCTTTTTCGGCAACAATAACTCCGATAAAATTTTCCCATATGATACTATCGTAATTATCGCCTAATATTGTTGGCACATCATATTGAGACTTGAGTTGTGCGTCTTCATATATTTCATCATTGCCGTTTGCAAATGATTCATAAGACATCTGATAATTTGTTGAAACTATATTGATCTTTTCATCCAAGATAAATGCCGTTTCGAATTGTTCAGAAGATTCTTCAAGAATATTGATATTTCCCCATTTTGCATTGACATTCTCTTGAGATCGTAGCGACTTATCGTCATTGAACTGATAGTATTGATCTCCGGAAATGACATGGGTAAT
Source organism: bacterium (assembly GCA_021108215.1). Lineage (NCBI taxonomy): Bacteria > bacterium. Next base: position 29,166 of record JAIORK010000039.1, read on the forward strand.
ATATTTGTTTTCATTCCTATTCAGGCTTCTGAAGGCTGCATCTATTTCCGCAACTTCAGTAAACGGCGTCCCTGATTCAATCACCAATTCATCTGAGGACGTTTTATCTGTCTTGCACAAAAAGTTCCCGCCCTTCATATCAAAACTAAACCATGGCGGCGATAGATAGTTATCAAATTTCGCTTGCCATTGAATCGGATTATCCGGTTCAAAACCCAAAACATCGGAAGGAAATGCAACAGTAGTGAATTTATCATTATCTGTTTGAGTACTTTTCTCATAGACCAATTCCGATGTTACTCGTCCGAACAAATCAAGCTCCTCGTCCCCTTGGTATTTTATATAAATATATTCTTCCGTATCATATTCATCACTCTCAGAAGGATTGGCAACATAGAATTTGGCATTATCCACCGTAATTTTCTCATAGCCCTTCTCTTTATCCATAACTTGGGCGACTTCAATCAGTTTTTGTGGCGCTTTCCATTCTTTATTCATATTGTAATAAGTATATTGAATTACTGGATTGTAATTAATCTTCGTTTCATTATCCTGATTTTCCGGATTTTCATCGTCCCCTAATCCAAATTTAGTATCATTTATGTCCCGATGCTCCAACCAAAATACAAACAACCGATTGAATGCATAAACTGGATATACTTTTTCAGAATTAATCAAAATACTGATTTCCTGCCACGGCTCCCATGCAATGGGATCAACAGAATTGGAAGGAACTTTGCCGATGCGATAGAAATATTGGATAGGATCAGTACGAGCATACCCGAGCATGACAACATGCGTTCCATCACCTTTGGTAAAAACGCTTCCTCCGGAAATAATTAGGCTGGATACAGTAGCATATCCTTCCAGATAATTCGTATATGCTGTCTGCACAGCCGTATCGGTGATATCGGTTTGTAATAATTCCTCTTCCAAAGCCTTAAAAGCCGGACTTTTGCTATTGCGTAACTCGGGGCGAATGTAATTTTCCGGATACAGGAAGACTTTGCGGTTGGCTTCCCAGACCCGGTAATTTTTCATCCATCCCCACCAGCGTTTCAAGTCATTCAGTTTAGCTTCGCTAGCTTCCCACGTCTCGAGATTGTTTAACGTACGATGGTAATAGAGCTGGGCACATGCAATAGCTTCTTTGAGCCGGGAAGTCGCGGCTTCATCACCCATTTCCACATCAATTAAGAGTTCTGCATAGAGATCGCGGCTGTTTTCATATCCCAGTTTGTAGATCAAATAAGGCATCAAGGCATCCCGTTTGATCTTGTTCATAGCATTGTGTAATTCGCTGGACGCGAGTTCCCAATCCTTATCCGAGATTTTTGATTTCAAGCTGTCTAAAAGAATATTGTTGGCCGCTTGAATATTGGGATGCTCCCCATAAACTTCAGGCCACACATTATCGATCATGGTGAAATCAGTAATACCGATTTTTTGACAATATTCGATAATATCCTTCATTTCTTTGATTGTTTTCACGGAACCAATTAGCGGAGGATCGCTGAGTGTAGCCACATTCACCGCCGGGTCATAATCTGGATCGTAATCCGGCGCACTGGGATCGGAATTGTAATCATCGGGCACATGCGCCCAAAACAGTTTTTTAATTTGCATCTCTTCCCATCCAGTCGCCCGGCTCAACAAGGCATCTGTCTGTTCCGCATCCTTATAAAAATCAAGAATGGAATACTCTTTGGAATTAAAGGTGTTGACTAATTCACTAAAATTTTCAAATGTCACAATATCATTGATTAAAATATTGGGATTCCCATCCATGGGATCAATGGCACGGTAATTTTGCTTGACAATCAACAATTCCATTTGGTTCGTATTCAAAGATGTTTTATTCCCCAATAATACAAACTGTTGTAAGCAAAACAGATAATTTTTAATTTCATCCGGTATAATTTCCGCATCATCCGCCATGTTTAAAATAGGCGTCGCCACTTCATGGAGAACATGACTGTTTTTCTCTCCCTGAGCTAAATATACTTCTTGGCTCAGCAACCGAAGTCGGGCAATATCCAGATCCAAATAACTTTCCAGGACACTGAACAAAGCCTGTTCCTGCTGTTCCCTCATCTCGGTCAGAATCGCCTGGATTTCTTCCACATATTCTTTTAGTTCTTGCTTAAGCTTCGCTGTCATCTCTGCAATTGCATCAAAGATCATCAGACATTCCGCCGCGTTGAAACCAGTTAAAGTAAATCCATCGCGGTTATCCGCATCGCTAAAAAAGTTCCTACCGGCTTCCATCAATTCCGCCAGCTGCTCCGGGTCTGAATCACCGTCAATATCTTCCTCATAGGATTCACCAGTATATTGAAGTGTTTCCAACTGAATGAGCATTTCCTCGTACCGAGTTTCATCCCCCATTTCTGTGAAATTCATGGGGGTCAATATAATTTTCTTTTCCAACTTCGCTCGGACAATACCTTCCAAAACAAATTCGCCAGGTACATCCAGCATAAGTCCGTTTGTATCCAAACAATCATTAGCACTGTTTTGTAAATCCTCAAAAAGTTTCCCAGCAAATTCAGCGTCCATGCGCGAAGTCTCAAACTGGGTTGCAGTGACCTTTTGTGAAACCAATTGAGTCTTGACTTCTGCGATCATGTCCTTGATATCCTTGGAAGACAAGAATCCCTCCTCACCCAAGATTACGGTTTTGGAGTGCAAGGCGGCCAGCTGGCCCACAGACAATCCCATATTTTTCAACCAATCCATAGTGCTAACAATAATCTGGAGCAGCCATAGTACGGATGCCACATCTACTGTCCCTGTTTGGCAAAGGATTTCATGGCAATCCAGGGTGGTTACCTGCCAATCCATGGGCAAGTAGGGCTTGATGGGATTTTCCGCTTCATAGGCCCAGATCTGGTCCAGCACACCCAACAATACCAGGAGCTCCTCCATATCCAGTTTATAGATTTTGGCAAGCGTGGCATACCGATAAAGCAAAGTCAGTTTTGAAAGATCAACATCCGCCGAGAGATTTAAGGCTGTAGTTAAAACGTTAAGTTCCTCAGCCTTCATCCCCAAACTGCCTTGAATTCGGTTGCGGATATGCAGATTCGCAAGGCTTTTATCTGGTTCTTCCCGGATGGACAGATCGTGTCCTTTGTCATAGACCTGGTAAAATAGATGTTCCGGTTTGGACTTCGAACCTTCTCCCCAGTCTTTCATGTCCGCCCAGAAAGCGCACACCACGTCCACTGGTTGTTCTAACTTATTTTGCAAATATCGAATGACAGCCAAATGCTTAACAACCAGTTCATCATCAAGTGTTTTTTGGAAAGCTGTCCGCAATATCAAGTCGCTTTCTTCAGGACTCCACTTGCTAATTTTGTTTAGCAAAATAAATCTATTTAATAAATCGAGATGAATACTCGCGATAATATCTTTCCGATAATTATTTATACAAATATAGGACTCCTCTTGGTTTTGATAGGAACTTTCCAGCAATTCCATGTATTCATCAATATATCGAATGAGATTTTGATGCACACTTTCTCCAAATAAGCTATCGCTTGCTAAATTCGCAATCATATCCCGCGAATAAAGTCTGATGTGCAATAAAGCCCCTGTTATTCCCTCTTCATACCATTGTGTAACTAAATCATCTGAGATAGCGCCGTCCATAGCGTCTTTTTCAAATCCATATTCATCTGCCAATGCTCGAATTTCAGTTTTTGTTAATCGTGTATACTGTTCATCACGGGAGATTTCCTGCATTACAGCCGTTGCATGTTGATTATAACCGCCACCCATACTCATCCAGAGTCGGCGATGTTTTTCATTGAATTTTTCCGGTATATCATCTGTCTGGGTGGTCAATCCATATTTGCCATAATCGTATACATTCTCCAACTTTTCGGATAAGACATCCAATTGTTCCGTGGTTGGAACGGCCAAACTATTATTTTCAACATACTCTAATATCAGTTTTCGCGAATGAAGCTTTATGCGCAATTCTGTCAGAGTTAGCGGTTGATCCAGCCAATACGCTTTGCTATGGTTTGGAGACGCTTCTGTTAGCGTATAGTCACTCAATAATCCATTAATAGCAGTTTCATCATATCCACAGAAATCTTCCGCCATGTCCAACACTGCCATTTCAGCGGTTGCTAGCGGATCTGGTAGCGGGTCTGGCGATACCAAGTTTTCCAACACTAACCTATATGCCTGATTGAACATATTTTCCAGCGTTTCAAAACTATTGGGATCTTTGAAAGTAACTGAATAGTAGTTTTCTAACGACCCTGCATAATAGTCCATCGTCTCTTTTGTTGAGATCTTATATCCGGTTATATCAGCATATTTTGTGATGATATTTTGGCAGCTTAATTTGATTCTCATTTCTGTTTTCGTTAAATCCATAGCGTAGTACTTCATCATGTCATACGCATCCAGAGGATAGAGCAGCCAGTCCTGTAGTGCATATTCATCCGCCACACGCTTAATATCATGAACAGTCAAGCCTTTATAATTTTCATCAGGATCTATTGTGAGTATCTGATCAGACAGCGGATCATTGACAGCGGTCGCCACATTCCAGATCGGAGAATAGATATTCGCAAACGCGCTTTTTAAGGTGTTGTCAGAGTTATGCTTTTCACCGTATGCTGTTTCCATTTTTCCAACCAACACCACCAATTCCGCAGTTGATGAAATGGTTATGTTTTTTTTAATTGAATCATTTAAGATTTGAGCACGATAGGCAAACTTGACACGCAGTTGGGTTTTCGTTGAGCCGACCAGATCACCTATTTCCGTATTTGTCAAATACAGTGCGCCGTATTTATCCTGATTACAAAGATCATATTCATTGGCAAATGCCTCTACTTCTACGGCCGTATCCAATATCAATTCATTTTCATCCACAGAAGTCTCAGGCAATTCAACACTCGGAAAATTTCTTTGAACACCCAGCTCCACCCAAATATTTTTATATTTTTGATCAAGTAGAAGATTAGTCTGCAACGGAAGCATTTCAATATTACTTGGTTCAAAACCATATATACTTTCAAGCATGGCAGAAAAGCGTGAATATTCCTGGTCACTTGAAAACTCATAGCCAGTCCCTATGGCAAAATCCATAACTACTCGTCTGGAATGAAACATAATACTGTATTCCATTTTCGTAAGCTTGTTCTTCAAAGAAGTCCAGTATTGAACTGCCGCTCCATGGTTACTGGAGAGTGTTTGTTTATCAAAATATTCAGTAAGCCTATAATCATTCATCAATTTCACAACATCATTATCTTCCTTTAAATAATAAAACTCCGAGTCAATTACTGGCAACGCATCATATGGACCCATCGTTCCGGCAGTCCCACCCATTGCCACTAAAATACTGTTATACTTTTTTTGATAGAGGTCATAACATGCCATAGCATAGTCAGCAGACGAATAAAAAAACAAATTTTCAATGGGTTGCATATAATCATCAAGTTCAGTTTGGGTGGTCAAAGTGATTCCTGTGTAATTTGTTGCATGTATTAAAGACAGTATTAGTTGGCGCAATCTGAATCTAAGCCGTAATTCTGAAAGCGTTATATTCTTTGCATGCCATTTCTCGATATCCGTCTCTGTTCCTTCGGGTGCTACTGTGGTCATTGACAATACCGGATTGTTCAACAATCCGTATTCCGCTGCCAATGTTGTAATTTCATCAATTGTCAGTCCTCTGCGAAGTTCCTCCACCAAATTGTCCCGAACCAATGAGGTTTCCATATCATCTCTGAAAGAATTCCAAATACTACTAACTTCTGCCGAAAATCCGGATGAATCCGTGGTCACATCCATCAATTCCATAATTTTCTTGGTCTGATAGACTTTTTCCAGCATGGCCACATAATCGTCTCGTTGCTCATCCGATAAAATAGTCACTGGGTTTTTCAAAGCCCAGTCTAAGATATTTCTATATGAGTGAAACTTGATACGATATGCACGGCGTGTCAGAGTTGTATCAACCTGACTAATATCCAATTCCATCGGATCATATTTTTCATCATTGCACACGTCAAATTCATCTGCCAGGGACTGGATTTCATCCTCGCTTAACCCGTCGTATTCTTCATCAGGACTCGTGATCAGCATGTCAGCTACTGGATAATCCGCAGTCTGATTTTTCATCTTTTCCCATATTTTTTTACACGTATTCTCATAAATGATTTCCATCTTTTCAGCACGGGGATTGCCCTGCATGATGACATCATTAATGAAAAAGTCCCCAGCTTTGCCGGCTTTGAGTTCATCCTGGCTAAGGTTTTGATAGAGCAGTTTTTGGAGACCCTTGAAATCCAAACCCGTTTTATTAAGCATGGTTTTGACGTCTTTTAACACTTCCACTGGTTCATCTTCGGGCGGTTCCTTGGTTGAATCGATTCCCCATCTGGCTTGCAAGGATGACTTGGTGCTATTTTTGTCAATAAGGAGATTCTGGACCACCTGGTTGATGGCCAAATAATCACGCGCTACCCGTCCCGGATCCGGAGCGTTGATCATTTTCTTGTAGAGTTCCACAACATCAGTCTTATGAAACTTCAGGATGTGGTGAAGCACAGTGTAGTCTTTGTCAAAAATTGATGCCATGGGATAAACTGTATTTGGATCCTTCAAAACGTCAAAAGCGTCTTTATCTTTAAGAACAGGATCCTCTTTGAGCTCTTTTTCCAGCCTACTGGCCATGACTTCATTGACAATATCCAGGTAGGGTGTTTCATCAAAGGTGTTTTCCCAATCCAGCGGGATGGCGCTAATGTCGGGACGCCGTTTGTCAATATCCTCTTCGCTTTTCTGGTTGGTCTTCTCTTTGAGCAGCATCAAGTCCGTAAAATAAGCGGCCGGTGAAAGAACGGATCTGGCCTCATCTACCTCATGGCGTTCAATATCTCCAAACATTTCATCATAGCTGGCTGATCCCTGATCATTTTTCATGATATTGTCCTCCTAAGATTGGGTAAATACCTTCAGTTGAGGGCGAGATGAATCGCGCCCCTACAATTCATTATTCTTAAACCCGTGCCGCTTTGACGTGTGGTTCGTTGTTCTGCATGACATCCATGTACTGGACCACCATCCGGCTGCGCTTGAGCAGGGCTTTTTTATGAATCCGGGGCGCAATTGCAGGATCTTCCGAAGTGATCGGCTCAACCAGTGTGCAGAATTCTTTCTCTTTCATGGCCGCGATCTGGAGCGCGGAATGCAGGCCCAGCCTGAGCATGGGGATGGCCAGATCCCGGTTTGGCTCGGGCAGCACGCGCACGAGGCGCTGGTACGCCTTGAGTAGTTCCACCAGTCTTCCCTGTTTGAGGGTACAGCTATTTTTATCAATTGTTTTCGGCAGAGCCCGGCCGGTCAGCGGAAGCGCGGCAAAATCAAGCCCCACATTGGACTGCACCAGCGCCTCCAATTGCGTGATCTCATTTTCAGTGAATTTTTCCGGTAGATTCATGGCTGTCTCCTTAAATGATTTGATGTTCTCATGTCACGACGTTTGAAAAAATTATTGGTTCCTATAGGTAAGACGCGCAACTGCCCTGGGCGTTACACACTTTCAGAAGATAACGACACTTCCGGCAGTAACAATCCATCAATAACAAACTGATCAACCTTATCCGCCAGTTTTCGGATTCGCACTGCGTCCTCGCCGCATGTTTCTTTTACCCGTTTTTCCAATGCCAACCGGATGCTCAGGACACTGCCCAAGCCTTCGCTGCCGGTCATTTCACTTTTGATGAGCGCTTCGAGTACTTCGAACAATCTCAAAAACATTTTGGCAACTAAATCATCGTTGTCCTTTCTCCCCAGCCGTATAATTTCCTTGATCTCAGATATCAGGAGCTTACCTTCGGTGGTTTTGGTGAACAGTTGTTTGCACAATTTCATGATTGCCCCCCCTTTTTTTCCAAGCATTCGATTATTCCCGGCTACTGCGCCATACTGAGCCTCAATCCGGCCACGACCCTGAACAATCGTTGCCGCAGAGTATTCAATGAAATATCCAAATAGTTTGATATTTTCCGACGGGAACCAGCTAACCAGTACACCTGGGCAAGTAATTGCAAATCTTTTTCTTGAAGTTCGGCAAGATTTTCATGCAGGCGATCTATTACCGACATCTCCGTTTTTTCCTCTTCACACCACACATCCGGAACATCTCTTTCCGGCAATCCGGCATGTTTTTCTTCAAGCCGTTTCTGGTTAACACATTCATTTTTCACCGCAGTCATTAGGTAGGCCATTGAATCACGCAATGGCATCTGTACGGTTTTCGACATAAGACGCAACGCCACGATTTGAAATGCATCTGCATAATAAGGACGCATCCATGCCGGAAGCCGGTCATGGATAAAATTGAATAGGTTTTCAAATTCCTTCTGAAACAGAATTTCTTTTGCCAAAAATTTTGTTGCCAATTTTCGAATATCCATCCCAGCACATCCCTTCTGTAAAATCCCTTTCCCAAATGTTTTGCCGACCGGACCGATTTTGTGTTTTACGGCAATTGGCAATCAGCGCCCGATCAGCACCATGAAGGTCATAAAGAACAGGCAACAAACAATCTCAATGGAAACCGCATAGTTGACATATTCCAATAGCATCTTGATCCCCCCCCGAGGTTGATTCAACTGCCAACAGATATCACAAAGCTACCAGGCAATCCGGTATGTCAAGTTCCCGGGTTGCTTCATGTTCACCTGCAATGTCTGCCGGGAGTGATTAACGTTTTCTTCAAACAATTTTGCCAGTATTTTTTTTGCGCGATGTAAATGTACCCCGACGATCCTGACCGGAATACCCAGTACCCTGGCGGTCTCTTTATAAGAATGTTCTTCCAGACAGGACGTTTTGATGACAGCATGATATTTTTCCGGTAGTTGCCCAACCATGGCAAGTAATTGATCGGTTTTTTCACACTTGAAAAAAACTTGCTCTGGATCCGGTTGATCACAGGGGATGCATTGATCCAACCAGTCAAATTGTTCATCATTTAAAAATTTTATTTCACGGGTTCGTTTCTTTTTACGGTATATCGCCATACATTCATTCACTGCGATTTTCCTGATCCAGGACCATAACTGCGCTTCCCCACGGTAGGTAAGTATCTTTTCTTGCATAATGGCTTTAAAAAAAACTTCCTGAGCTGCATCCTCACCGTCATCACGTGATTTCAAACACCGGGTGCAGAGTTTTACGACTCGCGGATGATAGCGGGTATAAATTTCCGCTCCTGCTTCTGTGATCCCGTGCTGATAGTGCTCAATAAGCTCTTGATCTGAATAAGATTCCCATGTACGCATGATCCACCCCCGGCAGTATTTATTTCCTGCCAGGTATATATGCCATTTTCATGCCAAATTTTGTGTTTTTGGGAATCATTGTTTTCAAAGGTTTTTCCAGGATGGCCGTTTTTAAAAAAAGAAAAAAACGATAGGATTAACTATCAATCGATAGTACGCACTATGGATAAAATATGGTGTGTCTGATTTATTTTAGATGGATTTTTTCCGGAGGAGCACCAGCAGAAAACAAGTGGATAATACTACAGTATCAATCAAAAGGGTGTGGATGCCAACTGCTGCGCTTCCCTGGCCAAAACACCCGCATGAAATATCCAGACCGCGCAGCATGGCAGATGTTACGGCAAGCATGAAAACCAAAGCCATGCTGCTGATGAGGAGGATGGCGGCTTTTTGCCAGCGCGGAATCAGGATGCTCAACCCGCACAGCACTTCCAACCAAGGCAGGTAAAGGGCCGTGACATGAATAAAACTGTCCGGCAGGATTTTGTAATTGGCAATGGCCTGGGCAAATCCGGTTGGATCAAGTATTTTTAAGCTGCCGGAATAAATAAACACCGCCCCAAGCCCCAATGATATGAGCACGTGCAGAACAGACCTGACACGCTTATTCATCATCCGCTCCTGAGATAACAGAAATTTCCTTCTGTTTTGACAATGCTTCCCAACCGGCTTCAAAAACCGCAACATCTTCAGCCCGGAATCCGCGTGCCAGCAACAACTGCCTCACTTTTTCCGGGGCCTCCAAATCATGATCATCGCCATAGAGAATAAGCATCCCTTCGGCAGGTAATTTTTCAAAAACCATTTCAAAATTTGTTTGAAAATCATTGGATGGTAAATGAATCGACGCAGCAAGGTGCGCTTTATAAAAAGCATCTGAAGCGCGAACATCAACCAGATAAGCATTGTCCGCATAGTAGGCATGCACCACATCCGCGACCGTCAGTATTGCCGGATTTGTACGTGCAACTGTTTGATATCCAAACCAGGCCAACCGGTCCGTCCGTAAAGCATTGGCCGTAACCGCCAGTACACCCGCCAACCCAACCAGCACAATTATTTTAAACAATTCCGATCGCACTGTGGTTGAAAAACGTTTGAGGCTGTTGATCATCGTTGTCCCTGAATTTGTTCTATTGGCAGTTCCATGGTATACAAGCTCCCGTCCCGCTGTTGAAATTCTATCGTAATGACTGCTTGGCCTGCGTTTTCCAGAATCATCCCTTGCGGGAACCGGACAAAGAGCCGGTATTCTTTTTCCCGTTGAGTGGCTTCCCAGCGAATGGCAACCGCCGGCAGCGAAGAAACTATTTTGGGATCTTTAAATTTCCCGGGTATATTATTTAATACCACAACCCTTTTTTGAATATCATGCCTCAACTTACCCGGCGGCAAGGTCAGCACACCCGGTCTGCACTCCAGCGGTTTGTGCACATAACAATACACCGGAATCTCTATACGCGGCTGTTCCGAAATATTGGTTGTCAAATAGAGCGCTTCCTTATTCCAACCAAACTTTAAATCAGGTCTGGTTTTAACCGTCAGTTCAAATTCCTTGCCCTTCCGAACCGTTTTCAATTTTGTCCGGAATATTCCCTGCCCTTTTTGCGCCAATGCCACGTGCAGCGGTTTTTCCAGATTGGATGTCAAGCGCACCTTCAGTATCTGTAAACTTTTTCTATCCCGCACCGGCAAAAACCGCAGTTGCGCCGGTCGGACAGCAATGGCCAGAAAAACCGACCCTACCATTTGGGCAACCAGGGGGGCGGACGGAGACGCTGCCAGATAGATGTAAATGGATTTATTGAGTTTGCCGTGCATATACGCAGTATCCAGCTTGACCGGCACCTTCCCGGTTTGCCCCGGCGCAATAGTTTCATCCCATTGACCCATTGTGGTACACCCACAAGCAGGTTTTACTTTCGTAACAACGATCGTCCGGCGGGATTGATTTTCAATTTCAAAAACATGATCTATGACCGCACCGGCTTGAACATCTCCAAACTCAAAAAGCGGCTGTTTTAAAAAAAACGGCAGCGCATCATCGGCAGAAGCTGCCGGACAAACCATCCCTGTCAGCCACCCGATCAAAAGTATACGGTAAATCCGATTGCTGCTTATTTTTCGCATAGTCACTTCCTTTTGCAATCAGTCAGTCAACAGCTCCATCTTACATTTATTGAGACATTCTTGTCCAAATTAAAAAATGCTGCAGCTAACCGGAGCGTCCTAGGTGCTAATTTTTAAAGAAAAACTGATACTGTATTCATACGCTAGAGCCGGATTTGACGATATCGCCCTCTGCTGATCCACCGAAAAATGCGTGATGCGTTTTTTCCTTTAAAAATCAGCACCTAGGGCGAATAGAACACCGTATGTTTTATAACTCAGACAACAGTGTTACTGAATTTTTTCGCAAGTTTCTCAAAACAACTTTCCCATTGCCCGCCGCCTGGATTTACGTTAAAATCCCCACACGCTTTTTAAAAGGAAACCCTATGCGCTTAAAAAAACTGCTCCATCCGGAAATTTGGGTCCCCATGATTATCCTTGGGGTGCTGACAATTCCGTTTCTCGTAACTGATCTTGATCTGACACTGCAGAAGCTTTTTTATCAATCCGGTTGGTTTCTGGGCGACAAACAGCCCTGGGCATTTTTATACAAGGGCGGCACGTTTCCCGGGCTGCTGCTTTCCGGCGGTGCGCTCGTTGTCCTGATCGGCGCCTGGCTTTGGCCCCGGTTTTTAAATTGGCGGCGCAGCGCAGCTTTAATTGTGCTCACCTTACTGCTGGGACCGGGTCTGCTGGTCAACGCACTGGGCAAAGAATATTGGGGACGCCCCCGTCCGCGCGACGTGGTTGAATTCAACGGTTCACGAGCTTTCCAGCGCGTCTCTCAGCCCGGTGTTCCCGGGAGGGGTAAATCTTTTCCCTGCGGACATGCATCGGTTGGATTTCTTCTTGTCTCGCTTTACTTTATCGCCCAAAGAAAAAAGGTCCGTATGACCTGGCTGGGTGTCGGTCTGGGTTACGGTATGATGATGGGTATCGGACGGATGACGCAAGGCGCACATTTTGCTTCTGATATTTTATGGTCAGGCGGTCTTACCTATTTAAGCGCCGCCATGCTGCATCACGTCCTGCTCCCGCTCTCACCCTCGCTTTTAGCTGCGCCTGATCCAAATACCCCTCCCGGAAAAAGAAAAGCTCTGGCCTGGACTCTCCTGGGTGTTTCACTCTCGCTGTTAACCGTGTTTTTTATGCTGGCAACACCCTATTATAAAACCTGGACCGGCACAGCAACACCCATGGAAGGCTTAACCTCGCTCCGCCTCTTTTTGCCGGGAGGCAAAGAAGAAATCCGTATTATTCAAATCCAACAGCCGGCGCCCATCAAGATCAAGGCTGAATTAAGCGGATTCGGATTTCCTGATCTGGATCTCAAAGGCGCAATCCTGACAGACCGTGCGGGTACAACCTTGAATGCCCGGCTCGATCTGCATTTTAACCGTCTGACCACAGAACGGACCGGCAGGATCTCCATTTCCGTACGCCAGAATCTTAGGCTCTCTATTTTCAGCGATCAAGCTGACGGGGATATCCGCATCAATGAAACGATCCAAAAGTCACGCTTGGGCGAGATTAAAATTCTCTCAAATAAAGGCGGCATCCTTTTGGCTGCCCGGGAGGGTTCCCGGATTTCCGGTCCCATCCAAACACTCTCTAAAAAAGGCGATATCCGCATTATTCTGGAAGAAATCGCTGATCCGGGTGCCTCTGTTTGGGAAATTGGAAATGACCGGGGAATGGTTTTTCTTGAAGCAAAACAAAAAAACGCGCCGAAGCAAAAACTAAAAATACGGTGCTGGTCTCGTTTCGGTGATGTGGCCTTTACAGGCACCATCAGCCCGGCGTGCGGTCTCAATCTTGTCTGGAATGAAGGCGACGGCCGTTCAGGATTAAGTGCCAAAGGCGCCTGGAAGCAAGACGGCAACCGGGTTTTCGGCCCGCTGGGTATGGCGAAACCGCATTTTGAAATATTTTTGGCAACCTCCAGCAGTCTAATCGGTATGGAGCTGCATCAAGGCGAGGGTGCGCCCTTGGTTGCTTTGCCTACGCCGACTGCCAAACCGACGCGCTGGGCTGATGAACATGAGGCTTTTTCGGAAATCATGCTGGCACCCACCCCGACACCCGAACCGCCGGCATGGATCAATACGGAATTGGTTGACATCTCAAATGAAAACTATTTTAAACCGCGCTCCCCTTTGGAAACCACCCCGTCGCCTGAAACATCGCCGTAAAACAGTTTACAGACGGACCCTTTCCTCCGGCAGGTTGGGTTCAACATGTACCGTGACATTTACAGCTCGTTGCATACCCGTACAGATTGCTTTTTCAACTTGCTCTGCAATGGCATGACCCTCCACCACCGTCAACTTGGGATTCACCAAAATATGCACATCCATGACAATCCCCCGGCCGACCCAGCGCGCTCTTAATTGGTGCCAGGCAGCGACCCCGGCTTGTTTTCCAATAATTTTCTGCAAATGTTCCTCAGTGCCCTTGTCCACAGCACCTTCACCCAATTCATTAAAACACTCAAGCGCAATTTTCAAACCGGCATACGCCACCATGAACCCCACAAAAATACCGGCCACTTGGTCCCCATAAGGCCAGCCCAGCACATCACCGCGACCGCACCGATGAATACCACCAAGGATGACAAGGCATCGGTACGGTGATGCCAGGCATTGGCCTTCAATGCCGAGCTATGCGTCTGCCGGGCGACTTTGAGCGTCTTCCTAAAAAGCCATTCTTTGAGACCCACAGACAACCCCGCAGTTGCCAAAACCGCCCAGGAAATCGTCACACTCGAAGCAGCAATAAATGCCTGCCCGGCTTTCCAGGCAATCGCAGCACCGGCGCTTACCAATATCCCGGCAATCACCAGGGCCGCCATGGTCTCAATTTTACCATGTCCATAAGGGTGGGTGTCATCCGCAGGTTTGGCGCCAAATTTAACCCCGATGAATACAACGCCATCTGTGGCAAGATCGGAGAGCGAATGAATGGCATCCGCGATCAAAGCAATCGAGCCGGATACCATCCCCACCAGGGCCTTCACCAGGGCCAGGACAAGGTTCACCACCAATCCTGCCAGGGTTATTTTGTGGATTTTCAATTCATCATTCATCTGTGATACACATCCTTTTTAAAAACGACGCATCCCCTACGTAAGATAAGGAAGCATGATGGTTGCCGTGGAAAGTACAATTAAGAAACCCATCAAATCTGTCACCGTGGTTAATAAAGGACCGGAAGCAATGGCAGGATCAAAATTGAAACGTTTCAGGATCAACGGTAAAATACTTCCTAAACAAACGGATAAAATAGTATTCAGCCATAAACTAACCGCCACCACCACACCCAAAAGCGGCATACCTTTCCACAAATACGCCACAAAACCAATCTCAGTTCCCAAGATAAGGCCGTTTAAAAAACCGATCCTTGATTCCTTCCACAGGACCTTCCATAGTTCCTTCGGACTGGTCTTTCCCAATGCCAGATCCCGGATAGAGACGGCAACCGCCTGCATCCCGGAGACCCCGCTCATATCTGAAATAATAGGAAGAAACACCGCCAATGCAATCACCGCTTTAATGGTATCCGTATATAAAACAATCACGGACGCTGCAATCATATTTAAAAAAATATTGATTGAAAGCCAGGAGACTCTCCGTTTCACCATTGACATCACAGGCATGGAGCGCGTCTCATCTGCGGAAACCCCCTGCATTTTCATCATCTCTTCAGTCGTGATCTCTTGTATCAAATCAACCACATCATCCGCAGTAATCACACCCACCAGGCGTTGTGTCCCATCCACCACCGGCAGTGCCAAATAGCGGTTACGCCGGAACATCTGGGCTGTCTCATATTTGCTTGAATCAACATGCAGACACGCGACATCATGAATTTTAATATCTTGGATAATCTGATTGGGCTGCCGGGTGACCAAGTCACGCATTTGCAGCACCCCGCTCAATTCCCCTTTCAGAGTGACTGTATACACGTAGGTTGCCCGCTCATCTCCATGGCGGGAATATTTTTCCCGCAAGAGCTTCACTGCCTGGCTCACGGTGAGAGAGTCTTTCAATGCCACATATTCGGTGGCCATGATGCCGCCGGCGCTGTCTTCGTCATAGGCGATCAATTGACGGGTCTTGGTGGCGCGTGTCCGGGGCATGGCGGCTAAAATAGCATCGGTTTTTTCTTTGGGCAGGTCGCCCAAAACATCCGCCGCATCATCTGAATCCATTTGTTCAATAATATCCGAAGCCACCTCCGGATTCAGCGAACTCACCACATCCACCTGCTCGTTCTCGCTCATCCGTTCCACAATATCAGCGGCGATATCGCTGTTAAGCGTCTGAAACAAAGCCAGCCGTTCCCCGTCTGCCAGCAATGCGGTCACACGGGCGGCATCAACCGGATGAAGCCCCGCCACCATGCGCTTGGCCTCACGCGCCTGTCCCCTGTCCAACAGTCGGGACAGCTCTTTTTTTATCTGCGTAATTTTTTTGTGATCCAGTTCCAGTGGTTGCATCCGCCGCCCCTTATTTAAAACAAGGTTAGTTGTTCTCCCATGGCCGGGTAAGTAATTTTATTTTTTTTAATTTCCATACCCGGGGTCAAGGTATGGCGTACGCGATTCCCCTCGGCATCCAGATGGACAACTGTATATCCCCGCACCAGCAAAGCATCCGCCAATAGTTTGCGATGACATTTGTCCCATTGCTTTTCCGAACAAAGTAGCACCACCGTCCCAATGGAAACCAGCGCCAACAATTGCATCAGTCCGCGTTCAAATTCCTCGGACTGCATGTAATCAGCATAAGCCTGCCAGGCTTTGGGAAGTCCTTTATTGGGAGACCGCCGCAAAGGTTTCCGGCCTTTCCCGCCCACTTCCTTCAAATGGTGATAGGTAATGCCAAAGGACGGCAAGCGTTCCTTTAAGGCCGCTTGGTCAAATTGAGGAACATATTTTGATTTTGGAATTGTGCGAATATCAGCAAGAATTTGAATCGTCGACTTACGCAATCGCGCCAAGAACGTTTCAAAGGTAAGGTCTGAATGACCCAGGGTATAAATGGTTTGTTTGGTTCGTTTCCCCGGTTCCGGCATAATCCCCTCTACTTTTCTGAAAAATGGTTTCCGATGACCCGGTATGCGCTGCCGCCAACCCATTTTGGATGTAGACACGTTCATTTCCCAACCGTCCCTGGCAAACGTTGACAGTCCAAACTGCCAACCGGTCTTTCCGGGCTGCTTATTCAATCTAGTTTGTCAGCCTCGTACTTTGGCACCGCATTACAGTGAAATCCTTAGAATTATACAGGATGTGTCTTGAAAAATCTACCGCTCCAAAAAAGCTTAAACATCCACCGAGGAACAAACCGAACAGGCATCACGCTTTTTAAAAGCAATCAAACGAACCGTCATCCGCTTCCCGTCATAGACCCATAAGCGATTCACCAACAGGTCTCCGGCAGTAGTGAGAAATTTCACCGCCTCGGTTGCCTGAATGGTTCCCAAGGTCCCGGCAACCGCACCCAGGATACCCCCGGCCGCCTTATCCGGCAACACCTCCTCGGACGGTCGATCAAAAAAAAGACAGCGATAACACCCGGCGGCTTTTCCCGGGACATAGGTAAATGTCTGTCCACAAAATCCCGAAACACCCGCATGACTGAATGCCTTGCGGGCTTTCACACAGGTATCTGAAATCAAATATCTGGCTGTAAAATTATCCGTGGCATCAATGATAAAATCATAGTCCGCAATCAGTGTGACCAACGTCTTGGCATCCGCTTTTTGCGGGTAGGTCTTCAGCGTGATCTCCGGATTCAATCGCCGGACCTTTTCAACTGCTGAATCCACTTTCCGTCTGCCGATATCCCGGGTCGCATGCAGAATCTGACGGTTAAGATTCGACATCTCTACCTGGTCCGGGTCAACCAATCCCAGGGTACCGATGCCGGCTGCCGCCAAATAGTAAATACTTGCAGAACCCAACCCCCCGGCGCCGATAATCAAGACCGATTGCTTCGCCAGACGGGCCTGGCCTGCCTCCCCGATTTCATCAAGTGCAATTTGACGCAAATACCGCGCCGGCTTATCCGACAATGTGTGCATGACTTAGTCCCATGTAATATGCCACTTCCAGGCCTGAGGATCACTCACGTCTTTGTTAACCTGTATATTTTCCGCACTGCTCAACCCAACAACCCCCTCGATATAACCACACCCAACCTCCATCATCACCGGAGAAAATTCAGGATAATCCTCGACAATAAAAATTGCCCGGTTTTCATCTTTATTCTTTTCCACTCTGGCATGGCCTTTTTCATAGGAAGCCTCCCAGACCTTGGCTGCCCGTTTTATGATAAAGGCAATGGTTGTAATTTTGAGCAGGGACTTATATATCCCGGAAAAATTCTCTTTTGCTCTTTCGCGTCCCAAATGACGGTAAGCATTTTGATCTCCGGGGTAAAGCAGTCGTGCCGCCTGCTCAAACAATTTCTCCGTGGCCGGGACCGGGACCCAGTTATTATTGGAAGCATCTAAAAAAATACTGTTTTGTTCCTCATTCAATCCCTGAATAAATTTTTCCTCAATGGTGCTTCCATGTGCTTTAATAAAATTTCTCAAAAACACAATTCCCACACCACGGTAATGGTCCACAGGTGTTTCCTTTCCGATGATCTGGCGGCTTTTTCATTCCATAGGCTGCATACATAGTTTATACCTATTTTATTTTAAATGAACAATCTTTTTTTCTTTTCCGATTTTTCTAAAAAATCAATATGACCCAAAATATTTCTCTTGACCCATTCCCAACCAAGCTGGAATAATATGCATTCATACAGTTCTAAAAATCATCGCCATTCCTGATACCGATCTCCCGGAAGGAAGCAAAATGGGTAATAAAAAAAAGACACCCTCCAAGAAAACAACCGCCCCTCCGGCCAAAAAAGCATCTGCCGTACAGAAATGCCCCCAGCGTGTTTCCCAACAGACAGACCCTGGAAAAAACAAAAAAAACCAACCACCGCTGATTTTCAACAATGAAACACAATTGCGCATGACGCTTGATTCTGTTCCAATTGGTTTTTGGGAATGGCACAAAAAAAACAACATCAGAGTGAGTGCTGATTTTTTCTCTTTACTTGGACATCCGAACAAATCCGCTCAAACCACCACGTTGTTATCTCTAATAAAACTTCTTCACCCTGACGACCGGGAAACCACCCAGCTTATCATTTCTGATCATCTTAAAAGAAAAACAGATCAATTTAAGCTGGAAACCCGAATTCTGGACCAAAAAAAACGCTGGCAATGGATTGCCTTGCATGGCTGCGTGGTAAAAAGCGGTCAGACTAAAAAACCGCTGCACATTACGGGGACCTGCCAAAATATCACCCAACAAAAAATGACCGAGTATCTCGATGATTTGCAAAAAAATATTGCGGTCTCGCTCAGTGCTTGTAATAACGCTGCGGAAGCTGTCCAATCAGGGATTAAATTCTCACTCAAATTTCCCGGCATTGATGCTTGCGGGCTCTATCTTTCGGACGCAAAAGGCGGATTGGCCCTCCAGGGCCACCACGGGCTTACCCCGGCATTTGTAAAAGCTTCACGCTATCATGCGCCGAATTCACCTGAAGTCAAACAGATTTCCCAGGGGATACCCATCTTTCAAAAATTTTACCGTGATGCCCTGACGCCCTCCAAAAAAAACACTTATAGTAAAGAAAGACTTAAATTTCTCATGCGCCTGCCGATTATGCAGCAAAAAAGCATCCTGGGATGCTTTGCACTGGCTTCCCATGTTCACGATCATTTTTCCACACAACTCATTGATAATTTATGCACCTTTGCGGTCCAGCTGGGGAATACCCTGCTCCGGCTTCAAACCCTAAGCGCGCTTGCTCAAAGCGAAGCGCAATATCGTGTTATGCACGAACAATCTCCGCTGGGAATTGCAGTATATAACAGCGAGGGTCATTTCATTCGGGCAAACCAAGCTGCCGATGCTTTTTTCGGCATCCAAGGCAAACGTAAATTTATTCAACACAATCTTTTAAAAAACCCGGAATTACCCCAAGACATCAAACGGACGCTGATCCAAAAAAAATCCGCCCATTGGATATATACCACGCACTTTCACCGGAAAAAAAAACGCCGGATCAATGAACCCGCCGCCGGGAACAATTATTTTGATATCCAGGTTACTTATTTCGGTACAACACCGCCTGAACACGCCAGTGGTTATTTCGTTCAAATCCAGGATATCACGGAAAGAATTGCAGCCCAAGAAGCACTCAAGCAAAACGAGGAACGTTTCCGAATCGCTGCCGAAGTGACATCTGATTTTATTTACGAATGGGATATTGCCACCGATCACTTGACCTGGTTCGGTGAATTTGATAAAACGCTTGGCTACAGCCCGATGGAAATCCCCCGAACCATTGCCGGTCGGGCCAAATTGATCCATCCGGAAGATGTCCGACAGCTCAGCCGTTCTGTTGAAGAACATCGAATCGCAACCGGGGAAATCAATGATGAATACCGTGTCCGGACCAAAGACGGCCACTGGCGTATCTGGGCGGACCGGGGTGCTCCGGTTTTGAATGAAAATGGATGTCCTATAAAATGGATTGGCGGCTGCAGGGACATTACAGATCAAAAAACAGCCGAGACCGCCCTCCAGGAAGCAAAATTCCGCTTTGAAGCTGTTATTCAAAACACCCCCGAAATCGCGGTCCAGGGGTTTAGCCGCGAGGGTATTCTTTGCCATTGGAACAAAGCTTCGGAATCATTCTATGGTTTTACTTCCCAAGAAATTTTAGGAAAACATTTTAAAAACTCTTTTTTACCCGGCGAAGCCGGTACTGCATTCGAAAATAAACTGGCACAAATTTTCCGGAAAGGTCACTCCCTCCCTCCCGAAGAATGGCAAATCACTAAAAAAAACGGCAACATCATCTGGATTTACAGCAGTACGTTCCCCATTTTCTTTGAAGGCCGGGTTGTCGAGGTTTTTTGTATGGGTGTCGATATTACGGCACGCAAGGCCGCCGAGGATGAATTGCGGTTATCCCGGGACCTGACGGAAGAGACCAATCTGGAGCTGGAGCAAACCCTCGTGAATGTCAGCGATCTGGCCCGCCAGGCTGCCATTGCCGATGCAGCCAAAAGCCAATTTCTGGCAAATGTCAGCCATGAAATACGCACCCCCATGAACAGTATTCTCGGCTTCGCTGAAATGCTCCTGGACAGCGAGCTTTCTTTGGAACAGCGCAGCTCAATCGAAACCATTGTTACCAGCACAGAGACCCTCATGACACTCATCAATGATATCCTTGATCTTTCCAAAGTCGAGGCCGGTCAAATTGAACTTGAAAAAATCCCGGTTGATCTTGAAAGTATTATTTTCGAGACATGTGAAATGGTCCGGGGCAAAGCCAATCGAAAACCCATTGAAATTCTCTGCCACATCGACGACCTGCCCGACGGCTTATTGGGTGATCCCAACCGGATTCGGCAAATCCTGATAAATCTACTCGGCAACGCCGTCAAATTCACCCACCAGGGAGAAGTCCTGACGAAAGTTCAGGTTATCGGCCGAAAAAACAAATTGGTGAATATACGCCTCACGGTTGAAGACACCGGCATTGGCATTACCGAGGATAAACTCAACTCCATTTTCGAACCTTTTACACAAGCGGATGGTTCCACGTCACGCCTCTATGGCGGAACAGGATTGGGATTGGCCATCAGTCAAAAAATCGTCCAACTCATGCAGGGCAAACTTACGGTCAACACAAAAACCGGCAAAGGATCAGCCTTCCATTTAGATGTCTGGCTGGACCGGCCCGACAAGGCAGATTCGGCAGCGACATCGGCGGCAGACATGACCGTGCTTCCCGGACTTAAACTCCTGGTCATCGATGACAGTGCCACCTCCCTTTCCATTTTCAATACACTGGCTAAAAAACTCCAAATGACCTATGCCACAGTACAATCATTTGAACAGGGGATTGACCGGTTGCAGCGCGAACATTTTCATATCATCCTGGTGGACCTTCATTTACCGCACTTGGATGTTTCACTTATCCGCAAGCAGCTATCCGCGCACCCGGACCAACCCGCCGCCCATATTATTGCCCTGGCGACCCATCCGTATCATGAAAAAACCCAGTATGCTGATTATGACGGCATTCTGGTGAAGCCGGTCAGAAAATCCACTTTGGCGTCCTTAATTTTTACGCTCATCCACCCTGAGCAGGATAACGCTGCGATGGGTAGGTCACTGCTCCAGCGGGACAAACACAGCCGTGTCACCATTCTTGTGGCCGAGGACAATAAATCCAATCAAGAAATTATGCAAAAAATGCTTGAACACATGGGGCATAAAGTCGATGTTGCCGCAAACGGTCAACAGGTTTTACAGTTGGTTGAAACCAATCACTATGATCTCATTTTCATGGATATGCAAATGCCAAAAATGGGTGGTCTGGAAGCAGCCTATATTTTGCGGCAAAAAGGCGCGGCCATCCCAATCATCGCTTTGACTGCAAATGCGATGATTGGGGACCGGGAAAAATGTATTATATCCGGCATGAACGACTATATCAGCAAACCTGTCAAACGCGATACCATTATTGATATGCTCAACAGCTACACAAATTTACAATCATTTACCGACATCCCGGAAATACTCCGCATCCTGTTCGTAGGTGAAGATGATTCGATTATCCATAAATTTCATGAGGCATTCCACAAAGCATTCCCCATGGCAACCAGCCGAAAAACCACCAATGGTATTGAAGCAAGTGTCTTGTTCGGAAGCTTTTTCCCCAATTTGCTGGTGATTGACTTATACATGAAACAATTTAATGCCTTCGCCATGATCAACTTTATTAAATCGGAGACGCGTTATGCCAACACGCACATCATTGCCTACAATGCCCAAAGCATGAACACGACCTCCATCCAAACCCTGCGCAATATGGGGGTCGCGGTCGTCCTCACCCAAAACGTCAATACCGCCAATTTAATCTCACTGGCCAAGCAGCTTTTCTCCAATGCCTATTCCATGCACACCATGGAGGCTGCCACGGATGTTTCTCTGGTCGAATCCATCAGTTGTGATTTGGGAATTAGCTGCGAAGATTACTATGATATTTTAAAAATATTTCTTAAGAACACACCGGATAAAATAAAAAACTTAAAAATCGCTTTGGATGCTAAAGACAGTAAAAAATCCCGTGATGCCGCCCATTCCATTAAAAGCAGTGCTTTGTCTTTGCGCTTGCATACCATCGCCGAACCGGCCAGCCGTCTGGAACGGCTGGTCATGGAAAATACTTTTCTAAATACCGCCCCGCTTTTCAGCACCCTGCAAAATGCCTTTGAAGCAGTCCGCCTTACCCTGGTCCCGCCAACTTACAGACATGCCGAGACGCCACCGAGCTAATTCTTTGAAAACTTTTTAGTCGATCCTGAAAAAGTCAAATTGGAACTCATTTCTCAATGAAACCCGGTCAACCAATTGAGCAGGCGATAGTAGGGAATGGTCGCGACCATTCCCTACTACCATTCCCTACTATCGGTTGATACCTGTACGCATTATTTCACTCCTATGCCGCAAATCCGGCAAAATCCGTACCATCAAACCGTTGCTTGAGGATAGGCGATCACCCGAACATCTTCTAGTGTTACCATCCCTTCGTGCATCATGCCATCCAGCTCAGGTAAAAACGCTTCAATTTTTCCGGATGTGTCCACCATTTCCACAATCATCGGAAGGTCTTCGGAAATACGCAATATTTTTGCGGAATGCATGTGGCTTTGAGCACCAAACCCCAGCACCCCCTTGAGTACCGTCGCACCGGCCAATTTCTGTTTCCGTGCCGCCTGCACAATTGCTTCAAAAAGCGGTTTCCCCTTGTGCTTCTCCTTTTCACCGAAAAAAATCCGCAATAAAGTCATCTCCTGTTTAATCATTCCCCGTTCTCCTTTTCAAACAAGTTTCCCGATCATGAGGCCGGCTATAAGAAATAAAACCCCGGAAATATTTTGGGCCAGCATATTGGTTGCCGCCAGCAGCCACTCTGAGTCCTGAAGTAAAGCCTGGGTCTCAAACACAAATGTTGAAAAAGTTGTAAACGCCCCCATAAAACCGACCAACACGATGGTCCGGATATCGCTGGATATCTGAAACCGATTCTCCACAATCGCCCAGACCACGCCAAACATCAAACATCCGGTGATATTCACCACCAAAGTTCCCCAGGGAAAACTACCGCTGCTGCTCCGCTGTACGATTCCCGACAACCCATATCGGCTAAGTGTTCCCAATCCACCGGCCAATGCCACCAAGAGAAGTTTCATTATCATGCGTCCGCTCCTTTTTTTAGGCACCTTGATATTTTAAGCATCCCGGTCGCCTTTGCCGCCTGTTTTTTCAAATAAATCATTACATTCATGTTATTTTTTGGTATTATAGTACATTATTACTCCATCGAAAAATACCCAATAGTTTTCTTTTACCGGAGTGTTTATGGCATACCTTCCAAAAAACAATGCAACAAAGTTAAAAACAGCTTCAAAATTAAAAGCCGTTGACAAACGTATGCCCCTAAAAAAAAGCAAACAAAATCAACCGGATTTCATAAATTTTTTTAAAACATTTTTAAAAAACACCCATCCGGATTCCTATGCCGGTCTTTTAACCGAAATTCTCACCTTGAGCCGGATGGCAATTATCATTACGGATAAAAAAGGCACCATCAAATTTGTCAATGATCAATTTTCCCAAAGCTGCCACGCGAAAACACAAACATTTTTAGGAAAAAGCATCACCCTACTGGACCGCCGGCTCAAATCCGGTACTTTTTTCAAACAACTCCTTAAACAATTCCAACAGGGATTTGAAACCCCTCAATCACTGTCTTTTTCCTCTGGTCTCTGTCGTACCTTTGGCAATCATGCAACAATCACACCCCTGGCAGGCAGCCGGGGAAAACCGCGTTACTTCAGTATTACCTTCAAAGATAACTCCGGACAAAAACGTTCAGAAAAATTAATCTCTTATATGACTAATTACGATGCGCTCACCGACCTGCCTAATCGCAGCCTTTTCAACCAGCGCCTTACACTGGCTGTGACAGCTGCCTGTAAAAACAGGCATCAGCTTGCAGTCATTTTATTGGGACTTGATCGTTTTAAAGTTATCAACAATACACTGGGACATTCGGTTGGCGATCAACTCATCCAGGACGTGGGAAAACGCTTGTTGAAAAACCTCGATCCCAAAGACACGCTTGCTCGAATGGGGGGTGATGAATTTTTACTGTTATTCCCGGAGGTCCTTTCCTATCAGGAAACGTCCCGCAAAGCTCATCGAATTCTTGCATTATTCAGTAAATCATTCCAATTTGAAAATCAGGAAATATTTATCAAAGCCAGTATGGGAATCAGCCTTTTCCCGGAAGACGGCACCGGCCATCAACTGCTTCTGAAAAATGCCGATGCCGCCCTCAATGAAGCCAAACGGTCAGGCCGCAATCTTTTTAAATTTTATACTGCCAAGCTTGATGCGACCGCGACAGGAGAGCTCACCCTCGAAACTGCACTGCGCCGGGCCCTGGAACATGAAGAACTTATTTTACATTATCAGCCGCAGGTCAGTTTCGCCACCGGAAAGATTATCGGCATGGAAGCATTGGTCCGATGGAAACACCCGCAACGCGGCTTGATCCCCCCAGACAAATTCATCCCTCTGGCTGAGAAAACCGGACTGATTGTCCCCATGGGGAAATGGATTCTAAAAACCGCTTGCAATCAAGTCACCCAATGGCACGCACAGGGTTTTTCCTCGCTGCGCATCGCGGTCAATCTTTCGGCCCGGCAATTCCAGGAACCTGAATTGGTCGAAGCGGTGCTTGAAATCTGCAAGCAAACCAAACTTGACCCGAAGTTTCTCGAACTGGAAATCACAGAAAGTATCTTTATGAATGATCTTAACATCACCAATATGATTTTACAGTGGCTCAGTAAAAAAGGGATCACCATTGCGATTGATGATTTCGGCACCGGCTATTCATCATTGACCTATTTAAAACAACTTCCCATCCATACATTGAAAATCGATCGGTCTTTTGTCAAAGACTGCCTGACCAATGCCGATGACGCCGCGCTCGTCACCACCATTACCTCCATTGCCAAAAACCTTCATATGAAAATCACCGCCGAAGGTGTCGAGGAAGAACCCCAGCTTACTTTCCTGCGTGATTTGGGATGCCATGATTTCCAGGGCTACTTTTTTTCCAAACCCCTGCCCGCGCAGGAATTCACCACCCTGTTGCTGGAAGGACGCTCCTTGTATGGCTCTCTTTTTTAGCCCCAACTTTTGCATACCAAGGTTGGCTTTATGACCTCCTCCGAAAAAACCGAAAGAATCTCCAAACTAATGGCTGCGCGTGGTTTGTGTTCACGCCGCGAAGCGGATGCCTTTATTCAAAAGGGCTGGGTCTTTGTCGACAATGTTAAAATCACTGTATTGGGAACCAAAATCTCACCCTGCCAAACCATAACGCTTTCCCCGGCAGCCCAAGCACACAGCCAACAGCTGATGACGATCCTCTTGAATAAACCGATTGAATTTGTCTCCGGCCAACCTGAAAAAGGTTACAAACATGCGCTCTCCCTGATCACGCCGGACCGCTGTCATCATCCGCTAACAAATATCAATACCAGCTCCTTCCCCATCAAAAACCTCGCACCGGCCGGCCGGCTGGACATCGACTCCCAAGGACTGCTGGTTTATACCCAAGACGGCAGAATCGCCCGGCAATTGATCGGTGCCGACTCACCCATTGAAAAAGAGTACCTGGTCCGTGTCACCGGCATCATCACACCCGGAATCTTAAACCGCCTGCGTCACGGACTTTCCCTGGATGGCAAAAAACTTAAACCGGCGGTCATTACCCAGCGCCATGCGAATCTGCTGCAATTTATTCTTCATGAAGGACGAAAACGCCAAATACGGCGGATGTGTGAAAAAATTGATCTACAAGTTACCGGACTCAAACGTGTCAGAATTGGCAGGATTGTGTTAGGCGGGTTGCCTGTGGGCAAATGGCGGCAATTGGCCCCGCACGAACGTTTTTGACCCTCAGGGCGCTACTTTAATATCCAAAACATCGCTCATCTCAGTTTCCTGACCCTCACGATCCAAAGCAGTTAACGCATACCGCCAAAGACCCGGCTTTAAATCACGCATATAGAGATGCGTTTTTTTTGTAGAGCGTTTATTTATTTTTTTAAATTTTCCGTTTTTCCCGCGCGCCTGATAGAGATGATACCGCCGCCACAACATCCCATCCACCCAAAAAATAATCAGACCCTGCTTGGTCTTTTGATACCGTGGTTTGTCAGGCACAACATTTATATCCACGAAAAGTTTATTCATTTGATTGAGTCCCGCTTGCACATTGTTCAATCGAATGTAACTCTCATCCAATTGCAGGATCAATTTTTGTTCTTCATCCTTTGCCAGAGCCAACTGCGCTTTCAATGCAACAATCTCTTTTTTATACGCATTATTTGCATCATACCAGCGATAGGTGAACCACCCGCCCAAACCCGCACCGACGAGCATCCCCAAAAGAACGACACTGCCAATCAGCCACACCGGATGCCGGCGCTTTTTTTCCGGCATGACCCGACGGTTCCCGGTTTTCTGAAGCGGCACAGTCGGCGGACTCCCGACAGTTGCACTTGGCGTGATTTTCTGCTTCGTTTCCGCCAGAATCGGCTGAACCGGGGCGGATGCAGCGGGACTCGTTTTTGAACTTAAAGGCCGGGCTTCTCTGTTTACCGTCGATTGCGATACCGTTACCTCCGGACGATGGTTGGGATGCCTATCCTGATGGGGTTGCTGTCTTTCGGGCAATGGATTGGTTTGGCCGGGGGACGGCGAAGACGGCGCGGTAGGTGTTTCAGGTCCCGCTTCCGGCACTGCCGGTGTTATGCTTTTTTGAATTTTGGGTAATTCTGCCAAGTTTTGTTTTTCAGTGTTTTTCACCGACAAACCCATCCCCCCAAAAGCTTGTTCAACTTTTTCCGGAATGACGGCATCAGGTTCTTTCTGCGCACTCCCGGGAACCGGTTGTTTTCCAAAAACCGGCGCCGCAGCTCCGGATGCGCCGGCCGGCTGTTTCGCTGCATCGCTCCCCGGGTCCCTTTGTTTGGAAACACCGGCCTCCGCAGCATCTACAGCCTTTTTCCTTTGATCTCCGGCATAATGCTGATTTTCTTCATGCAGTGTGTGTGACATGGCGGAAATTTTTTGTAACATACTGGAAATTTTTCCCGGTTGGTCATCCATGGGTGTGCCCGGTTTTTGTCCTGCGATGGCACTCTCAAAATCATTGGATTTCCCAACTTGTTTTTCCGGTACAGGTATTGATTTTTTTTCATCCGCCGTCTGGTTCTGAAACAGAGAAACCTGTATTTTTCTTTTGGCAACGCCATCAGCAGCATTTTTTCCATTGGGCGGCGATTTTCGTATGGTGACCTTGATTTCAGACACCGGCTTCCGTTCCGCAGGGGATTTTGACCGCGCTGATATGCTGTTGCCAACCGGTACGCGCGGCACACTTTTTTTATCACCCGCGCCTATATTTTTTATCGGCTTTTTCCCATTCGGCAAAGCCTGTTTGTCTGGTTTTTCCGGTTCTTTTCGCATAATACTTTTCTAACCTTTCCGAAATTATGAGGGTTCTTTTAATCCCGCTCCGAAGCATACGCCGGGTAATCCGGGAATAAATGCGTTTTGACGCTTCGCGGGATGTCGCCTGCCAAACCGGCGTGTGACGCAAGGTCAAAAGGAATGCCACGGGCTTGCCCCAACCAAAAAAATCATGGAAACAGGGAACTTCCTTTGGTTGCCCGTTACGTTCCATCTTACGCGATCCGGGGCAATAAACAAAATATAAAATAGCGGCAAAACGATTCCTGCCCGCGCAACGGTGGTTACGCAACCATCAGCTGATTATCCTTTAAAAGCTGACAAACCTCATTCCAATTACCCTGACGGATCCAATGAATCGCGCTCCCCTTTTTTTCCATGCGTCGGAACCAGGTTTCCTGACGCTTGGCAAATTTACAGATTGCCCGGCCTAATTGTTCCTGCAACATCTCACGGGAAGAAATAGTTCCCCGCAAATAATCGGAACAATACCGGTATTCCAGACCCAAACCGCGCAGCCGTTCCCATGAAATCCCATTTTGCTGAAGCTCCGCCACCTCTTCCAGCATGCCTGCTTCCATGCGTACCTGTAAACGCTTATAAATCCGTTCCCGAAGTAAGGTACGCTCCCACTGCACTCCGATGACCAAGGCCCGTATGGCCGGGCCTGCCTGCGATGTCATCTCCCGGTTGGATTCCGAAATTTCAATCGCACGAATCAAGCGTGCGCGCGTGGTAAAATCGGTGGTATTGTGCAGGTGTTTGTTAATTTTTTTTAAACGCGCTGTCAATTCATGTATCGATAATTTTCCCAACATCTCCCGCAGCTCGGGGTTTTCCCCGACTTCCGCCAAGGCATACCCGCGAAGCACGGATTCCAGATACAACCCTGTCCCGCCGGTCAACACCGGCATGACCCCTCTTTGGCGACAATCAGAAAAAACCGAATGGAAGGCTTGTTGGAAATGAAAAACACTAAATTCCGTTTCCAGCCCCACATGATTAATTAAATGACAGGGAATTGTCTTGCCGGACAGCCGGTATTCCTCCAAATCCTTACCCGCGCCAATATCCAACCCTCGATAAATCTGACGCGAATCTGCAGAAATAATTTCACCCTGAACGTGCCATGCAATCCGCGCACCCAAACGCGTCTTGCCGGAAGCCGTGGGTCCTAAAACAACAATTAAATTTTTTCCTTCACCCGAAACCATCATTTCCCTTCGTCATCAGCGGCGCAGATAGCGCAGTTGTTCAATATACCGCGCAATCGTTTCCCGAGGTGCAACGGCCTGCACATCTAAAAGCAAGCCAATTGCATCCGCATAGTTCTCCCGTTCAACCTCGATCCGGGCCTGCTTGGTCAGCGCTTCCACCCGGACCTGCGAAATCCTGCTTGCTCTGGCATACAGCGCCAGTGCCCGATCGAGTGACCGGCTCTCCGCATAAAGATCTCCCAGCGCCAGGATTGCCTTCCCGTTTAAAGGATCGCGCGCAATAAGTTTTTGATACGCCCTGCGCGCAGCCTCTCCATGCCCGGATAATTGAAATCGCCTGGCAACCAGCCACTGCAATTGGTTCATCTGCCTTGACGTCAGTTGCCCGTTTTTTTCCAATCCACGGGCTTTTTCAATGAGCATGCCCGCTTCGCGAACTTCCTTCACCTGTAAAAGCCCTCCAATCGTACGGAGCAACCGCGTACTTGAAGGCGCTTCTGATGCAAACGCAAGTGAATAAGCCTGTACCGCATCTGTGTACTGGGCGCGATTCAAATATAAATCACCCAACGTTGCCAATGCTTCCGGAGATGCCACCCCCAAACGACGGGCTGTTTCCAGGGCAACCACCGCACGTCCATACTGTTCCAAAGCCAATCGGGCATTGGCAAGATTTGCCCACAACTCTCCCCGTCGGGGATAATCCTGCAAAATAGTTTCTAAAAGACGCGCCGCTTCATGAAACCGTTCCTGAATTAAAAGTACCTTGGCCAGACCCAAATACGCATTAATGTCATCCGGCGCCGACAGCAATGCCTGGCGATAAGCGGATTCGGCTGCAACCGGCTTGTCATCCAGCAAATAGACATATCCCGTAAGTGTCATGATGGATGCTTGGTTTCGTCCGGTCAAAAGGATCTGACTAAGTTGTTCACGCGCAGCCGTGATTTTATCCTGTTGTAAAAGCACCCGTGTCAAATTGGCGCGCGCCCGGTCAAACTGCGGCATTTTCCGTAATGCAGTACGGTAAGCCTTTTCCGCATCCCCGGTTTCCCCCATCTGAAACAAAACATTCCCCAGTGCAAAATCCAATGCCGGACTTGATTCCTTCTGCATGCTTTTGTCCAGCAATGTTTTCGCCAGACCGGGATTTTTACGGCTTAATCCTGAGACCTGCTCTAAAATACCGGCCTCTTCCTCGGTAACTTGCGGTTCCCGGCCATCGCTTACGTCCACACCCTGGGCGTAAGCGGTTGTTGCCAGCGCGACCAGCAACCCCACCATGCATCCTCGCATCATCCCTCGCATCTTATCGCCTCTTTTTTTAAAATTATATCTCAAAATCTATGGGCACCAAAACCCGGGTCCGGACTTTTTTACCATTGCGCTTCCCCGGCGTAAAACGCCATTTCGAAACAGCTTTTATTGCCGACGCCTCAAAAACTCCTGCCGGCTCAGCAGACGTGACCTTCACCGCTTCCACAGATCCGTCCGTGGTGACAATAATAGATACCATCACGCAGCCGTTTATTTTTTTCAACCGTGCTTGCGCCGGATAGAGCGGTTTAATTTTCCTGATGGGTTCCGGCGATTCATCCACCTCCGAAAGCTCAAACACCAACGATTCCCGTGTGAGTTGATCCCGCAGTCCGAATTGAAGACTAAAATCGCCAAATCCCGGATCAACCTGCAAGGCAGCTTGTATCATCATCGGATTTAATTTTCGCTGGTTTTCAAATAATTTCGGTTTGGGCCGGGCCTTTTTTCTTTTCACCTTGGGCAAAACGGGCGGCAGCGGCTTAAGAATTTCACGCGTCTCGATCTCCCGAAGCTGATACCGCTTCCCCTGCTTGTGAATCATTTCCGCGATCGGTAAAAGCATAAAAATCCCAAAGGTTATCAGGATACTCAATCCCACCATGCGATAACACCAGCGTGTACCGGTATCAAGGGAAGACAACGCGGACCGGTTCATTCCTGCTCCGTGGCGACACTGACCTGTTTGGCACCTGCCAGCTTGCATTCATCAATCACATTTACCAATGTTCCGCTCTGAGACGCCTTGTCAACCATGATAATCACAGGCCGATCCTGGGCTCGAAGCAACCCTGTTACCAAACCGCGCAGATTATTCAAACTGACTTCCCGGCCACTATACATAATCCGGCCTTTTTCCGTAACCCCGATCATAATACTTTGCTTTTCCAGCGATTGTGCACTGGCTGCCTTGGGTTTTTGAATTTCAACCCCGACTTCCTGAACAAATGCCGTTGTGACAATAAAAAATATCAAAAGCAAAAACATCATGTCAATCAAGGGAGAAATGTTCACCTCGACCGATTCGGAATCAATCCCGTAGCGCCCTCTTTTCATGGCCTGTCTCCGCGCAAGGCAAATGCCAAGTGATTTTTTAATCCCGCAAATTTCACGTCAACTTGTCTGAGTTTTTTCTTAATCGCGGCTATTCCAAATATTCCCGGGATTGCGATGATCAAACCGAATTGGGTGGTAATCAATCCCTGACTGATGCCGGATGCCATAATTTCCGTCGTGTTCCCGGTCTGGTCCGAAATCGCTTGAAAAGTCTCAACCATCCCAAAAATCGTGCCCAACAGTCCCAACAATGGCGCCGAAGTCACCAGGGCGCCCAGAACAATCAACTTCCCTTCATAGGGTGACATCATCCGGCTGCGGACCTCATCTACGATTTCAAATAAATCAGCCTGTTGCCGTACTTTCTGCAAAACATAGACCACTGCCTGACTCCAGATACCGGAATTTTCCAGAAGCTCTGCTTGCAAACCAGCCCATTTTTTTTTATCACTCAAACGGTTCTCCAGACCAAGTTCCTCACTGCCGGCCGGCAAATCCAGTTGGCCCAGCTGCCGGGTCATCTCCAGGAGATAATACCAGATAAACAGACAGACTCCGGCAATCGGCACCAACAGCCAACCGCCCTTTTGCCAATACTGAAATCCGGCTTGCAATGTTTCCACAGACATTCTCCTGTTTTCCGGATATTACACTTTCGATGACATTAATCACCGCATCACAAAATCTGAATAACACGGTCACATGACCATGAGCAATTTATTTTTCCGCAGTGCGTCTTGTTTGAGTTTCCGAAAGGAAACGCCCTGCATCCGCTGGACGTCCATATTTAATAACAACATGTTATCCGAGTTACGCAACAAGAAAAAATAGATTGCTCATGGTCGAAAAGCACGCGTCATGCAACTCACAATAAATCTGAACTCAATTTTTTCAACCCTTTTTACCCACTCCGTTGATAAAAGTCAGGGTGGTTTGCTCCAGAATATGGATCACCCGTTTGACGCGCCGCGAAAGAAATGCGTGAATTAAAAGTGTCGGAATCGCCACAATCAAACCATACTCAGTTGTGATCAATGCCTCGCTAATGCCGCCGGATAAAATATTCACTTTGCCGGTCCCGAAAACAGCCACCAAATCAAAAGTATGCACCATTCCCGTCACAGTCCCCAACAACCCCAACAAAGGCGCCACCGCAGCAGCAACCGCCAAAAACGAAAGATGCTTTTCTAAAAACGGTATTTGACCAAGTGTTTTCTCATGCATAATTTCCTCCAGCTGCTCCCGGGGTGCTTGCGCATGTTCAACACCTTCTGCAAGTACCGGTCCCAGCGGGTTTCCCAGGGTCAAAGCCTGCTTGCGGGCAGCAGCGATTTTTTTCTTATGCACCAATGCCAGCACGTCTGCCAACACGCCCCCGGAATCAAGCCGGAGTTTTTGCAAACTCATAAATTTCCAAATTGCCGTCAGCACACAAAACACACCCAACAACAAAATAGGAATCATAACAATCCCGCCGCTGCGAACCGTTTCCCACCAGGTTTTTTTCTGACGCTCAATTTTAACCGCTTCGCCTGCGGTCACATCAATCGGGATCAGGGCTTCCTTGCCTGCAATAATTTCGCCAACAGCGCCGGCCGCTATTTTCTTGGTCAACCCGGGATAGCGGGATTCCAGGCGCGCACCCACCAAACCCGCAGTTTGACGGTCCTGGCTGAGAAAGAGTTGTACGGCCCCCAGATGGACAAATGTGCCGTTTTGCAGGGCCCCGCCTGCATCCACAGCTTTCCCGGAAAAAATTTTCCCGCCCAAGTTTTCCAGATTATGTTTTTCCACAAACGCCAGCAAATCCCCGGTGTTTCCCAATATCCCCGCCGAGCCGCTCTGACCAAAATCAGCCTCCAGCCCTGCCAACACCGCCGCAGCATCCTGCGCTTCCGGAGCATGCATGCGCGACCCCATCTCCCGCCGGAATTCATTGAGCATGGCGGCACAAAAATCCGCCTCACGCTTCAAATAATCCACATCTTCATTCAATTGACGAAAGCCCGTCTCTTTTTGCCAGGCCAGCGCCTTTAATTGATCCGCTTTTTTCCGTAAAGGCATGATCTTTTTTTCCAAGGCTGTAATGTCTTTGCCAAATTTAATTTTTTCTTTGATGTGCTTGTCGCGCAGTTGGGTCAAGGTTTCAACCGCTTGATCGATATCCTGTTTTGTCTGGAGCATTGTCCGGCGCACTGTTGTTTCGGCGGATACCAATGTTGCCAGCATGCAACTCACAAACAGTATTATCACTATTTTTTTCATCGGCTGTCTCCTGAAACCGCCATCGGCAACGCGATAAAATCAGCAATTTTTTGATGCGAGTAATAATCAAATGCCTGACGTATGGCAGGCGTGAGGTTGGGTCGCCATTCCCATTCCCAACCGGTCAGTCCGGGGGTTGCAACCCCCGCAGTCATCCCATCACGCGAAAGACAAAACCCCCGCGCCAGACCAACATACATGACCTCAACCTCTATTTCTCTGCCCGAGGCGGTTTGCAAAATTTCTTTTCCGGATTGAATAGTATTTTGATAAATTTCGATTTGAGCATAAAGTGCCAAAATAGTCTGAAGCCGCCGGGAAAAAGATTTATCCAACTGGGAAACTATCTTTTGGAAATGCTTTTCCAGAGGACGCCGCAATGCCGGCGGCAGCCGTTTCTCCCACTGCAGTAAATTTTTCTCTGCAAACTGAATCGTCGGCAAAAGCGCGGTCAGGGCATCTGCCAGCTTTTGTTTGCGGGCCAGCAAACCCGCCTGCAGTGTGGACTGGCCCCGTGTGCTTTTAGCAAGCGCTGCAATTTCCGCTTCCAGTATTTTTTTTTCCTTTTGCAGCAACACCTTCTCGCTCTTTAACTGCTCGTATTCCCCTTCCCAGGACGTCGTTTCCAAAGCGATCTGATGCCGCAATTCAACCCACTGTTCAACCAGCCTTCCCAAGCTGTCCATATCCGGGACAGCTTCGCGCTGTTCTCCCTGACAAATTCCAGGCAATAAAAACGCAAAAATAAGTGCGCCACCGGCAATACTTGCTTTCCAAAACATGCTATCAATTCCCTTCGGTGATACTAAATTTAAATTACTGCGACACACTAAAAACACTATTGGCCTAATTCACAAAACATCCTGTTGCCAAGCCGATCAAAATATTTAAAAGCATTCAATTCTCAAATGCGGACATTTTACAGGATTCATCCTGTTTTCACAATCAAATCCAACCCGATTCTTGCGATTCCCGGCGTACTGCCTTCCGCAGTAAGGGCAACGCCCTCTCAAAAAAATTTACGTCACAATTTGAAAAACAAAAAATCAGAAAACAGCTTATTCGGTTGTATCAGAATGTGTATTAGGAATATACTGCCAGGAAAGAACAGATAAAAATCCACAGGCTGCAAAGCGTCCCAAGAATCGATATTTATTCCAGTCGGGGCTTACCCGGCACCCGGCATTCGCCGGGTGCCGGGTAAGCCCGTAAATTTTTATTTTAGCGGCCGGCAGTTCATTGTAGGCTGTTATTTCCGTATCCCCGCAAATTATCAGAAGACCCCTTTTGCAGCATAGAAGTGAAACAATGCGCACAGGCCGCAACCGACAGTAGGGAATGGTCGCGACCATTCCCTACTCAAACGATTGATCGCGTGAGCTGCCAAAGGACAAAGTATGGAATGGGGATGAAAATAGACACTAAAAAAGTGGTCAACGAGGACAGGGTATCATCGTATCATCCGAATCCCGGCAGCGTACTTGCTCAATCGTTTGACCGGTCTTCATCAGAAAATAAATTTTAATTTGACTTTTTCAGGATCGACTATATAATCATTCATCTCGTCTCCACACATGACCGCCCATTGTGTTCGCGCCGGCACGATAAACTTGCAAAATACAGTCAGCGATTAATCATATTAGGTTCCGGCATGCGATAATCCTGTAAAAATTGATTAATGTATTCCTGATCATCTAAAGATACATCTAAAAATTCCAGACCAAGAATAAAACATTTATTTTCCGCCACAGTACACCATACCACCCGTGACAAAATAGTGACCTTCCTGCAGTGTTCTTCCGGACAACTTTTCAGAATACTCATCCGGCTTCTTTGCTCCATCGCGGGAACGAACAATTGCACAGTCACGGTTTCATGGGTGAACATTTCCTGTGCACTGCGCAAAGACATGCCGGTTGCGCTCATGTCCATCGAAACACTTTTTTTCACTTTTTCAGAATCCTGTTTTTCCAGCGTCTGGTAACAAACCTGGAGTTTCATCGGCAGTCGCGGATGTTGACGCCTCTCGACAAATGTATCCCCTCTAAAAACTTCACTTCCCATGATTTCCTCCCAAATTGTCTTCACTTATGTACCTGCACACCTGCGGTTGCGCATTTTTCCAACCCTGACAGTCCCCACGCCATGCCGACTGCTTTTTCACATCAGCTTTTTTCCCAATGCTCTATGGTTTCTTCCAGTTTTTCATTGACCAGTGCACAGAGTGTCTGAATTTTTTCACTGGTCAAACCCAGTCGCTCTGCCGCAGAAGAGCTGACCACCATATTCATCTGCTCAATTCCCAATCCTTTTCCGAGCATTTTGGCAACCGCATTGGCAATATGCACCGCATCCAACATCAACTCAGGTTCCGGGTCCGGGTCATGGTGTTCACCAATCGCCCGCACGAGTTTCTCAGGAATTTTCCATTCCCGCGCAATCGCCGCCCCGACAATTGCGTGATCTGTTCCGGTAATCTCTTTTTCCGCCTCGATATAAGTAAGCCCCTCTTCCATTCTCCGTACAATCGCCTCTTTTAAATTTTCCATACCCAGGTGTCTGCCAAGGATTAATTTCCCAAAATCATGCATCATTGCGGCGGTGAACGCTGCCGAAGGAATCGTTACCGAGGTTACTTTGGGGATGGTTTCCGCCGCCAATGCCGCTGCGACACTATGCTCCCAAAGCTCATTTTCCGCCAATTGATATCCCGAGTTATTTTTTTTCATGGGTTGCATCAAATGATAACCAATCGCCAATTTCAGAATATTTTCCGAACCCAGGCGTATGACCGCATTGCGCACCTCATCAATGGGTGTGCGCGACTGGCTCCAGGCCGAATTGGCCCACCGCAAAACATTGGCGGTCAAGGCCGGATCAAATTTTATGACACCCACAAAATCACCGGTGCTCGAATCCGGATCGGAAACAATCCCCGCAAGCCGCACCACGGATAATGGCAAAGGAGACAAATTTTTTATTTCCGAAAGCTTGATCGGTCCCAGCATGATAACCTCTTTAGTTTTCACTTACCCGGCTTTGTCCGGATCCAACATCAAGATAAATGGCGCGCGATCGATTCCCGCCTACAATGTGCTGCTGAATGAAAATTCCGTTTGTGTGCAGAATTTCAGAAACGCTTCGGATATTTTCCCTGCCAACAGAAAAAACTATCTTCCCCGTCGGGATCAAATCCGCCCCACCTGCAATACAGGCCTTGAGATGAATACGGTTTGCCCCTTGTTCCAGAAATGCTTGAATAAACAGCGGAATACCTGTGTTGGCGAACATCAGTGGTTTCTTCTGTGCCATCCCGGGATAAACACTTGAATTTGGCAACATCATATAGTACAGGCCGCTGATTTTCGAAATCGGATCGTGGACTGCCAGACCTACGCCTGTTCCGACATCGCGTGCAACCAATGTGTCGGTTAAATTTTTTGATAGCTTCATATTTGAGAGAGAAACAGTAACATGCATTGTTTCAGGGTCCTTTATAAAAAAATAGATTCGTCTCTATTCAGTATCGACCTGAACTCGATTTTCATAAGTGGAATCACAGCTAAGTGAGTGGGATTTTTCATAAAACCCGGCACCCGGCATTCGCCCCCGCATACGCGGGGCAAGCTGGGCAAGTCCGCCGGGCAAGTACGCCGGATAAGTACGCCGGCAGGCTGCCCATTGTGTTCGCGCCGGCACGATAATTTCAAAAAATCCGGCAACACTGGGGCAGATATTCTACAAAAACAACGGATTTATGTGATTAATTTTCGCTTTTTTCCGGGTAGGTTACTAAAAATTTCCGCAACCGGCTTCTATCTTCCAGTTTCAAATCAATGAATTGAATCCCTTGTAAATAGGTGCTGTTTGTAATGCTTTTATTCCAAACAACTTTTGCCAAAATAAAAGTTTTTGACCTCTTGCCTGGTTGCGCTCCCTCAGAGATTGCAACCTCTCCAGGAAGAAACAAGGTCAACATGAGCATCTGGTTTTCATCCAGCTTGTCGCTTGTATACATTGCCAAGCCACCAGCGCCGATGTCTTTTGTCGTGGTTGTTTGCAGGTTTGATTGGGAAGCTTTTTTAAGACATTGATAATGGAGTTTAATCTCAATCGAAAATCTCAAAAATCGACGTCTTTCCATTTGGAATTCTGACAATTTATCTGTCATTTTAACATCCCTCATAGTTCTTTTTATTATTAACAAATTATACTACACTTTTATGTCACAGTCAATTACCCCACCCTATATTTAATAAAAAAGGACACCAAATATTTCAAACCCAGTGTCCTTTTTTTATCCCATTTATCAATGTTATATCACTATTCCGGGACATCACAACGGTCAATACCAGGGCTTCACCCCACAATCATTTGTCCAAGGTTATCTTTCGATGACGGATAATTTTACCCTCTATCATATACAGAACATCCTCTGCAATATTGGTGGCATAATCTGCAATTCTTTCTAAATTCCGGGAAACAGAAAGAAGTCGTATGAGACTCTCGGTATTTTCCGGTCCCTGCATGATTTCCTTGTGCACCTGACCATACATTTCACGATTAATTGCATCCACTTCATCATCTGCCTGACACACCTCCTTGGATGTTGTCAGGTCCATATTCACCAATGCATCAATACTCATTTTTACCATTGCTTTGGTTTTTCTCTGCATGGTATCAAAATCAAAAGGAAATGATATCGGTTTTGCCCGGCTTAAAAACGATCCGACCTCGGCAATATTGACCGCCAAATCACCAATACGCTCCAAATCATTGTTGATTTTTAAAATCGCAATAACATAGCGAAGATCAATAGCCACGGGTTGATGGAGCGCCAATATTTTCAAACACTCCTCCTCAACCTCCACTTCATTGGCATCGATCTCCTTGTCCACCTGAATAACCTCTTTAGCCAAGCGGGCATCACGTTTGCCAACGGACAAAACCGCTTTTTCCAAATTTTGTTCAACCTTAGAACAGACACAGAGTATCTTTTTTTTCAATTTCTCAACTTCATGAATCATATGCATGGTCATGGTTTGGCCTCCTTAGCCGAATCGCCCGGTAATATAATCTTCTGTTTGTTTATGCTCCGGCTGAGTAAATATTTTCTGGGTCTTATCAAATTCAATCAACTTGCCTTCATAAAAAAAAGCGGTAAAATCAGAGACCCGAGCCGCTTGCTGCATATTATGGGTTACAATCACAATCGTATATTTTTCCCGCAACGTACCAATCAAGTCCTCAATTTTAGCGGTTGAACGCGGGTCCAACGCCGAGGCCGGTTCATCCATAAGCAGGATATCCGGATTAACCGCCATCGCACGCGCAA
The DNA here is from genome assembly GCA_021108215.1 of bacterium. Classification (NCBI taxonomy): domain Bacteria; species bacterium. Next base: position 68,505 of record JAIORK010000039.1, read on the forward strand.
TACAGAGCCGCTGCTGTTGACCACCGGATAATTCAAGCGCGCTGGTCCCGAGACGGTCCTTGACCTCTTCCCATAAACCCGCCCGCATCAAACTTCGCTCAACAACCTCTTCCAATATGTGTTTATCCCTGGTCCCATGTATTTTGGGACCATAGGTTATATTCTCATAAATCGATTTGGGGAAAGGATTGGACTTTTGAAAAACCATTCCCACCCGCTTTCGCAAGTTGACCACATCCGTTTTGAAAGAATAGATGTCCTCGCCGTCAATCAGTACTTTTCCCGCGATCCGGGTATTATCGATAATATCATTCATCCGGTTGATCGTACGCAAAAAGGTCGACTTCCCGCAACCGGAAGGACCAATAAACGCGGTAACTTTCTGCGGTGCGATCTTTATATTAATATCAAAGAGCGCCTGATTACTCCCATAATAAAAGTTCATATCTGAAACTGATATTTTACTTTCCATAATAAAACTCCTTCAGTTCACCGGGCGAATACATCCAACATCCGGCATTCGCCGGACACGGTACGCCGGACAAGTAGCTTCGCCCCTACTCAACTATTACCATTTATATTTTTTCCTAAAATGAATTCTTAAAAATATGGCAATCAGGTTCATGCCCAAAACCAAGGCAATCAAGACCAAAGCTGTCCCGTATTGCAAAGGTCTTACCAGGTCCATTTGATGATGCTGGGTTGCCAAAATAAATAAATGATAAGGCAATGCCATGACCTGATCAAAAACAGAATTAGGCAAGTGCGGAAGAAAAAATGCTGCGACCGTCAATAAAATCGGGGCTGTCTCCCCGGCCGCCCTGCCCACTCCTAAAATCGAACCGGTCATCATACCCGGCAACGCATAAGGCAGCACATTTTGATGGATCGTTTGCCATTTGGTTGCACCCAAAGCCAAGCTGGCCTCACGAAATCCTTTGGGAACCGCGCGCAGTGATTCTTCACTGGAAACAATAATGGTGGGTAATATCATGCAGGCCAATGTCATACTGCCGGCTGCAATTGAGGTCCCGAATCTAAAAAAAATAACAAAAATCCCCAGCCCAAATAAACCAAAAACAATGGACGGTACGCCTGCCAATGTCGCAATCGCCAGTCGGATGATCTTTGTAAAACGTCCGTAGCTGGCATATTCGGATAAATAAATCGCAGCGCCCATGCCCAGCGGCAGGGCAACCAGCAACGCACCCGAAACCAGGTAAATCGTCCCTACAATTGCCGGCCAAATCCCTCCGCCGGTCCCACCGTCCTTGGGCGCACTGAACAAAAATTCCGGTGTGATCACAGGGATACCCTTAATAACAATATCAAAAATAATCCAACCCACCACGAAAATAACAAAATAGGTCACCAGGCGTAAGCACCAAACAACCCATTGCATCTGCTGCGGCTGATTCGTGCTCATCGCTGGTACCCTTTCAACACTTTCATGGATATAAAATTAATAAAAAAGGTCATAAACAACAGGACAATACCGACCCAAAACAGTGCCATATAATGCGTATCTCCAAATGCCACCTCGCCCATTTCTGCGGCAATGCAGGCTGTCATGGTACGGACCGACTCAAAAGGATTGACTGTTATTAAAGGCGCATTTCCCGTAACCATCAAAACCGCCATGGTCTCTCCAATCACGCGTCCCATCCCCAACATAATCGCCGCAATAATACCTGACATCGCCGCCGGTACCACCACCCGAAAAATCGTCTGAATTTTATTGGCACCCATGGCCATGGAAGCTTCCTTGTATGCTTTCGGAACGCTTTTAATGGCATCCTCTGAAATGGTAATAATCGTGGGAATGGACATCAAGGCCAACAGCAGGGCGCCGGTCAAGGCATTGAGTCCGGAACTCAAATCAAAAAGATGTTTAATCAGCGGGGACAAAACAACCAGTCCGAAAAAACCAATAACCACCGAAGGAATCCCGGCCAGCATTTCAATAAACGGTTTAACAATTTCGCGTTCCACCGGCGTGGCGATCTCTGCAATATAAATGGCCCCCAGCACACCGAATGGAATGGCAAATAAAGTGGCCAGCAAGGTCACCAACAAAGATCCGGTAATCAAAGGCAGCAATCCCCAGCGCTCTGCAATATAAGAGACCGGCTCCCAGCGCAGATCAAAAAACGCCCCAATGCCGGGATCAAGCACAAACGGCGCTGCTTCTTTAAACAAAAAAATAAAAATAAGGCCGACAATTAAAAGACTGGTTGAAGCGGCGCCAATCAAACCATATTTCATGATGCGGTCTTTCAATTCACTAGGTAGCATGCCTATCGTGTTCCCCTTCTTTCGCAACGCTGCGCATAACTGTAACGCTGCAAAGCAACCGGGCAACGGGATCATGATCCCCGTTGCCCGGTTATCGTGTCCAATTATTTAATCGCAACAAAACCAAGATCATTAACGATTTTCTGACCTTCCACACTCATCACAAAATCCAGAAACGCCTTTACCTTCCCTGTGGGTTGGCCGTTGGTATAAAGATGCAATGGCCGGTTAATCACATAGGAGCTGTCCACCACGGTTGCTTGTGAAGGATAAACACCGGCTGATTTCTCATCCGCCTTAATTTCCAACCCCTTCACTTTATCTCCCGCCTCAGCCAGATAACCCAATCCAACATATCCGATTGTGTATTTATCCTCTGAGACTGACTGCACAATCGCAGAATTAGACGGCATACGGCGGGCCCTCACTGAATAATCCATTTTTTCCAGGACTTTTTTCTGAAAAAAAGCATAGGTTCCTGAACTGGAGTCGCGGGAAAGCAGATCAATCTTCTTTTTTGTTCCACCCACCTGTTTCCATTTCTTATATTCACCAATATACATTTTCTTCAATTGCTTCATGCTGAGCGCATCCACTTTATTGGAAGGATGCACAATTACGGCAATCCCATCACGCGCAACAATGTGCTCAATGATATCAATTCCCATACCTTTGCCCCTGTCCACTTCTTTGCCTTTGATTTTACGTGATGCGCACGCAACATCAGCCGTTCCATTTAAAAGCGCGGCAATGCCGGTACCGGACCCGCCCCCGGTGACCGCAACCTCCATACTCTGATTGGCAGCCATATAGGTCTCCGCCCATTTGGTGGCCAAGTGCACCATGGTGTCCGAACCTTTGACCTGCAAACTGTCTCCGGCAATGGCTGCTGTTCCCAATCCCATAAGCATGATGCCAAATGCAATTCCCAGTAATTTTTTCATTTTAGACCCTCCATTTTATTTGTTTTTTTATTCAAGCAAAATCAAAATCCAACTCCACCCTGCTCTCTGATATTAAAACAGATGAATCGCAGGACCGGCAGATTACACAGATTACGCCGATTTTAAAAAATTTAAATCATTTGCGGTTATATTTTGTCTTTTATATCTAATCCAAAAAATCCGTAAAATCTGTGGATCACGCCTTTGTTTTCAAACTTTTATAAAATATTTTTTATTAATTTAGATAATACTTTTTTATACAGCTCTATTGTTAGATTCGTGTTAGGAATCAATTTAATTTCCATATTAATATTTAACCTTTAAATCAATCTGCAAACGATTATACTCCAGAGAAGAATAATCACCGGTGTTGGTGTCTTCATATTTATTGATAAAATATGTTGCACCGAGGGTGGTGTTGTCCCATATCGCATAGGCCGCAGCCAAAACAATACCGCTGCTGTCCATGGCCCCGCCGGCAAAGTCGGAATCAGACCAAATAAACTGGTAGCCGTTGCCATATTTTTTATACATTGCTTTCACTTGATACGACCCGGCCTTTTTAGCTTTGCCGAACTGTGCGCCAAAAGCCATGGCGGAAACATCCACTGTTTCAGGGTCGCCGCTGGTTGATCCCTGCGGAACAACCTCATCGCCGGCCGCGCCGCCGTTTTGTGCATAGTGACCGAAAAGTTTTACTTTTTGCCCGACCAATTTAGCGCCCATTTCAAAAAACGCTTCACCCACATTAATATTTCTGCCATACGTGTTATAGGCATCGGTAATGGCATTCAAACCACCGCCAACCATCAGTTTGATGCCTCCAAATTTCATTTTGACACCTGCCTGACCGCTATAGCATAAACTATCAATTTCCTTGCTTCTTTCATCCAACCAAAACCCACCCAGATTACTAAAAATTTCCACCGCCGCAATTGAATAAGAAAACTGCGCAGCCACACCTTCAGGCGTCACATCACCGTCCCACAGCAGTTGGGATTTACCGGGGTTGACCATAGGATTACTCATCTTGCCCAAAAGCGCGGTCACGATCGGGTCTTCCACACCAAAGAGCTTGCCTTCCGCATAAGCCTGGTCCAAATCAAACATCTTGTTGGCATATTCGCCGTCTAACGTTTGGTTGGTGGATTCAGTCCCCAGACCACCAGTGGCCAAACGGGCCTTCAATTTCCAGTTGTCGTTCACTTTGCCTTCCACTTTCAGGCGGAAGCGCACACGCTGCCGGTCGCGGATTTCATCATAGGTTTCAACATCCGTTCCCACAACCCGGTCCTTTTGTTTTACAATGTTCTCATGCCGGTAACGCAGATCCGCACCCAGCTTGACTTTGTCGTACCATTCACCTGCCACTGCCTGGCTTGTTGCCAGTAACATCACTCCCATTGCAATCAACATAACTTTCTTCGTCATTTCCATTCCTCCATTTTTTTTTATTTCTACACTGCTTTGAATGATTACTTCATCATGCTTTGTATCCGGGAGGCCACCTCCTGTCAGGATGATCTTCTGAAGCAGCGTTGTGGGTTCATTTCGTTGATACAGATTTACCAATCGCATGTTACGTTTTGATTAAGCAGATGTTTTTTTTGAGTTATTCAACCGCAGCCGGACCTGGTGTTGGAAATATTAAAAAAACAGCAAAAAAACTTGTACGTGTTATTAAACGAAGAAACTGCATGGGTGTGGACTGTAATTTTTTTTCAACTTTTGATTTATTGCAGCATAGGAGTGAAACAATGGCACAGGTCTCAAACGATAGTAGGGAATGGTCGCGACCATTCCCTACTATCGTTTGACCGGGTTTCGTCGGGAAATGAGTTCCAATTTGACTTTTTCAGGAACGGCTACTTAATTTGGACAAAAATGTTATTCGCTGGAAGATAATTGTAGATTATTCCGGCAGGGTTATTCTAAAACAGGTTCCTTTTTCAAGTGTGCTTTCCACCGCGATCTCACCACCATGTGCCTGAACAATGTGTTTCACAATTGCCAGCCCCAGTCCGGTCCCGCCCTCATCCCGGCTGCGTGATTTATCCACCCGGTAAAACCGCTCAAAGATCCTTGGCAAATGTTCCCCGGCAATACCGCATCCGAAGTCCCGGACTTCGATAATATTTTTTTTCTTTTCCCGGCCGCCCTTGACAACCACCGGTGTTTTCGAATTGCTGTACTTCACTGCATTTTCCAACAAATTAAACAAGGCCTGCTCAAAGAGCGGTTGATTCAAACCCGCCTGCATTTCTTTGGAAATGGAATTGTTTATGGAAACCTGCGTATCGCGGTAAGCACTCATACACGTCTGAATGCTGTTTTCCACCATCTCAAACACACCCGTCTTTTTCTTCTCCAGTTTATCAAAACCCAATTGTTCAATACGCGAGAGATCCAATAAATCTTCGATAATCGCATTCAAGCGGTGACTGTGTTTCTCTATTTTTTTAAGAAATTTCTGCGTTTCATCCCGGGTAAGCTGTTTGTCATCCAACAATGTCTCAACAAACCCCTGTATTAGCGTAATGGGCGTCTTCAACTCATGCGAAACATTGGATACAAATTCACGCCGTATCGTCTCGAGTCGGTGCAGCTGGGTAAAATCATTGAGAACAATAATCGCGCCATTGACGGTATTATTCGCCGCCTTAATTTTCGCCCCGGTCACACGCATCATTTTTTCGCCGTTTTTATAAAACTTTAATTCCGCGGTCGTGGATTCTTCAGAAACGAGCGTCAACGCGATAAACGCATGCAAAGAAGGGTCCCGAATAATTTCCTGTATTTTTTTCCCTACATCCCAATTGGGTTCCACTTCAAACAACTGCTTGGCCGACGAATTCATATAAACAACATTTTCCCTGCCATCGACCGCCAAAACCCCTTCCGTCATCCCGGTTAAAATAGCCGCTTGTTCCTGACGCTGATGTTCGCTGGATTCAATTCTTTGTTTCAATTGCACCGCCATCATATTGAGCGTATCTGCCAGGCTTTTAATCTCTTCCGAACCATCGGTATAGAGTTTATGCTCCAGATCGCCGGCCGCGTATTTTTCCGCCCCTTGTTTGATGGTCACCAGCGGCTTAATCATGCGCTGTGAGACCCAAAAGCTTATCGCCGCTGTCAAAATAATGATAAAGAATACACCCAGCAATATTTTTTTATTCATTGCCAGCAGAGCTTGTTGCAATCCGTTCAACGGCAATGATGTCCTGACAAACCCCTGCAACACGCCATCCTCGCCGCGCAAAACAATCGCGGTATACATCATATACTGTTTGAGCGAGTAGCTGTAGCGGTGCGAACTCCCAATGCCTTGTTTGCCTGCGCTGATGACCTCCGGACGGTCACCATGATTTTCCAATTTAGCCGCATCTTCGTGCGAGTCCCCTGCAACCCGCCCATCCGGCAAAACAATGGTAATGCGCGTACCGGTTTCTTTCCCCATCGAAGTAATCATCCGGTCCATTTCAGTGTACTTTTCCTGCTGTATCATCCGGCTCAACTGTCCGGCCAACAAGCGTGAACGCACGGTCAAATTATCGGCTGTATTTGAATAATAAAACTGCTGGAAAATACTCAGGGCAATCCAAACAACTGCCAATACCGAAAAACCTACCAAAACCAGATGAGAAGTAAAAAGCTGCCAAAAAATCGATTTCCTTTTATACACGATTTACTCCTCGAATTTATACCCGACACCTCTGACGGTATTGATATAGTCTCCGGCTTTCCCGAGTTTTTTGCGCAACCCGACAATCTGGACATCAATGGAACGTTCGGTCACCGGATAGTCTTCTCCCTTGACCCCGTCCACAATCCGGCTGCGGGTAAATACCCAGCCCGGTTTCTGCGCCAAGAGTTGCAGGACTTTAAACTCTGTCATGGTTAACACAATTTTTTTATTTTTATACAGGACTTCATGACGGCCCGGATGGATGATAATGTCATGCACACTAATTTTTCCGGACTCACGTTGTTTTTGTTGATCCGCTTTGCGCCGCAACACCGTCCGGATACGCGCTATAAGCACTTTGGGACTAAACGGTTTGGTAATATAATCCTCAGCACCCAATTCCAATCCTGTGACAATATCCGTTTCTTCCCCTTTGGCGGAAAGCATGACCACGGGTATTTCCTCGGTTTTTGTCTCTTTTTTCAGATAGCGGCAAACATCCAGACCATCCATCTCCGGCAGCATCAGATCAAGCAAAATGATGACCGGCTGCTTGTTTTTGGCTTCCTGCAGCCCTTTTTCCCCATCATACGCCTGGATGACAGTGTATCCTTCCCGGGTAAGATTGTGGGCCACCAGTTCCTGAATATCTTCATCATCCTCAATAATAAGTACCTGTTTTTTTCTCATCTCATCCATCCTGTGGTTTTCAATTATTAAAGCCCATTAATGTTAGATTTCGATTAATTTTATGTTATTTTTTCACTGCCATCCCAATTCGCTGCCGTCCAAGTTAGTAAACACACTATCTTCTATTCGCCCTCAGTGCCTATTTTTAAAGGAAAACTGATACTGTATCCATACGCTAGAGCCGGATTTGACGATAGTGTTCCCTAATGTTCCACCGAAGCTCGTGGTGCGTTTTTTCCTTTAAAAATAAGCACTGAGGGCGATTCAAGTAGCTGCCGCATTTTTTTTATTTAGATAAAAATATTGCCGAGCCGGTCAGAATGGTTATTTTCCAATACGCTGTTTGCTTTGCCCGATATTTTTGTAGGCGGCGACAAGGTGATTTCTACATGATATGTAAAAAAGTATACCTTATCCGGAATGTAAAAACAGTTAAAATCCTCTCCGCGATGATTGAACCCGCTTAGGTGGCAAAAGGATCTTCTGATTCAAAATCCGGCAAAAAAACATGGGCACTGTCTAATTCCTGGATCCAGCCATGCTCCAAACCGAGCTTAGCCATCTCATTGAGAACTTGTTCATACTCTCGCGGCTGCAACACGCGGTTTAGCGGCGTCATGGTTTTAACCCGGGGTGTGGGATGATATTGTGACATCAGTGAAATATGGATTTCCGGAGAAAGCTCTTGAGCGATAAACCGCAAACATTCCAGGGTATTTTCAATATACCCGGGCAAAACCAGATGCCGGATAATCATGCCATTCGTTGCAATCCCGCGAGTGTTACACTCCAAACATTCCCCTTTCTGCCGGAACATTTCCTGCAAAGCCTTTCCGGCAATCCCGGGATAATCTTCCGCGCCGGACAACACTTTAGCCAGCTTGGAATCCATGTACTTAAAATCAGGTAAGTAGACCTGAATACGTGCCTCCAAAGTACGCAGCACATCCACACAATCATAGGCATTGCTGTTCATGACATAAACCGGATTGCATCCTTTTGCCTTGAGCGCATCCATCATCATGCACATTTGCGGTATAAGATGCGACGGCGATACAAAGCCTACATTTTCCGCGCCCCGGGCCAGCTGATCTTGAATCATTTCAATCACTTGGGAAAGCTCCAGGCCGCTGGTTATTGGCCGGGCATTATCACTGATCTGATAGTTCTGGCAGAAACGGCATTGCAGATTGCAATGACTGAAAAACACATTGCTAATTCCGTGAGTCCCGGAAACAGCCGGTTCTTCCCCCTTATGCAACACCACAGAATGGACGGACAAACCCGAATCGCAGGCGCAATAGCCGCGTTCACCTGCCTGACGGTTCACACCGCAAGTACGCGGACATAGTTGACAATTTTCCAGTATTGACGGATTAGAACAATCCATTTATATTTGGAGCCCCATATGGGAAAAATTTCGAGTGACCTGGTTTAGTCACCGGCACCGATAATGCTTTTTACTTTTTCCAATAATTCTTCAGGATCAAACGGCTTCATAATATAATCATCACCGCCGACCGTGAATCCTTGCTGCGCATCACCGGGATTCCCCCGGGCAGTTAAAAAAACCACTTTTATCTGCTTGGTCTGGGGTTTGCTTTTTATCTCAACACACACCTCATAACCGTTCATGCCCGGCATCATAATATCGAGCACAATCAGTTCAGGATGCCATGCCGCCACTTCTTCCAACGCCTCAAATCCGCTGGTCGCAGTTCTGACATCATAGCCTTCGACTGCCAGACTCATCTTGACCAAACGGGCAATTGCCGGTTCATCATCGACAACAAGTATCTTCTTTGACATTCCCTCTACCCCTTTGCTTTTTTACTTTTCCGATTCGGTTCCGCAGTTTGCAGCGCCGTGCGGATTTCATCTTGCGCTTCTACCGGCACAACTTCTTCCGGTTGCTGTTGGATCCGTTTCAAAGCCCTGATCGCTGCGGCAGATACCCTTTTTTCATTGTCCTGCAAACAATCAATGATAAATTCCAATGTCAAGGGATGGTACTGTTCTCCCAAGGCAAATGCCATGCTTTCGCGCTGAAAAGGGTCGGCATCGGTAATCATTTGTTTGATAATATCCATGGCCCTTTCCGCATCCAAATCAAGCATTTTTACAGCTGCCAAAGAGCGTTCCTTATAATTGCCGGTCTTGGTCATCTGCTCCAGCTGCATGACCGGATCAGGCTGAAGCGGCATTCCCATTCCGCCCATTTGCGCATTGGCTGCTATCTGCGGCATGGCAACACCCGGCAGTTGATAACCGGGTTGAGGCATACCATAGCCGCCGGGAAGCGCTGTGTATGAATTCCCCGGCATCCCGGACATATCCCGAACCATTTTCAACATTTCCTGCTGATATTTCATGATGGTTTCTTCCCGCTTGGAACGCATCCTCCTCAAAATCAGGAAAAACCCCCATACAATTGCGCCCAAAATCAAGAGTGCGCCGATAAAACCATACACAACCATGCGCTGTTGAAAAGAAACATTTCCCAGTACATTTTTAAACCGGTTATCCAGCTGATTCATAAAATTCTTGCGGTCTTTTTCTGATTCATAATAAAGATTCTGAATGCGTTCCAGCGGTGCCAAAAATTGCGAAACCTGGGTTGCCTGCTGCTGCTGAAAGGACATCAGCAGTTCAGACATGGCGGAAACATTTTTAGCATACTCCTGAGCAAAAACACCGGCCATCTCCGCTGTTGTCGCGGACTCGGATTGACCGGCCATCGCGGCGTATCCTTGCACCTGCTTTTCACTTCCCAGTGCAGTCCCGCCGGCATCCCCGACCGGGTGCTTCGTCCCTTTTCGGACCACCCGCTTGCCTGATTGCTTTGCCAGTTTAACATCCGCGCCTCCCTGGGCAACGGTGTATGATTCAGCCTCTTGTTTAAGCATTTCTTCCTGCATTTTTTCAGGGATAATAATCATCGTACCGCCCTGACCACGCGGACGCAGCTGCTTGGCGGCAAGCTGGTACATCTGTTTGACTTGGCGGTTTTCCGGGTCCATATTGTAGGCCTGAGAGAGATACGTATAGGATTTTTTATACTGCTTGGCTAAAAACAGGCGGCTCCCGCGCTCAACCAATATTTTGAGTAAAAAAACTTTGGCTTTCTCATTGTCCGGCTCCAGTTTAAGTGAATCATTGAGCAACTGAATGGATTTTTGGGAATCGCCTTTGAGATAATATTGAATCGCCTCATCAAAGGCATACGCCGCTTTACCGTGTTTTGGCGGTTCCTCCGCATAGAGGGCCGGGGTCAGCAGTAGGACGGCAATCATGAGTCCCGCCAGGGCAAGTCGTTTGACAATCATTATTGTACCTCCTCAGGTTGTGGCGCACCCATTTCTTCTTGTTCATCCGGGGTTAATTCCTGCGGCAATGACTCAACAGGTTCCTCCGGTGTCACCTCGGTTTGAGGCATCTCCAGCATCATCAATACGGTTTTAAGTTTTTCCCGCAACTGCAAGGCCCGTTGATTATCAGCATCCACCAAAATAGCCTTTTCCACAATTTCCAAAGCCTCGGCATACTTGCTTTGCGAATACATCGCCTCGGCTTGCTGCAGAATTTTTTTAATTTCATCCGCCTGCATAGTCCTGACCGATGTCCCGAATCCCAGTGACGCTGTCAAAAAATGCGTCCCGCCGAAAATATCCATCAGCTTAAAGGCATAATCAATCGCCATCGTCCGCCACTGTACACCGGCACCGGCCTGAAGTCCCTCGGTATCATAACCCAGTTTATATCCCACTCGCAGATTGACGATGTCGGCAAAAGAATATTCCAGTCCGAGATTGGCATGAATCACATTGTCCAGCGCCTGCACCAAATCCAGTGTTCCCAAAACAGCATGCCGGCCGGCCAACCTCATTTCATAGCCAACGCCGCCGCGAATCATCATTGGCAACTGCTCAGACTCCGCATCAAAACTGGAAAGATATCCTAAATTGAGAAATGACAACCCAAACGTAAGCTGCTCATCCATGGCATACAATGTCCCCAAATCGAGCGCAATCCCGGAAGCACTTAGATCAGCCAGCTTCCGGTGAATAATCTTCAAACTCGCACCGGCTGATAAACCTGCCAGATGAACAAACGGCGATATATCCCGTGCATAAGAAAACTGCACACCCAGATCATAGGCTTGCAGCATCCCGGTGCTGTTTCCATTCACATCCAGACTGGGTATTTCAGGCATATGCAGGAAATAAATCGCTGTTCCAAGTGTGCCCACCCCAACAACCGGCCGGGCATACGCCAATGCCTCGTACTGCGTCTCCGCAATCCAATTCAAATGCGTGGCTGAGAGCATATTCATTTCCAGGCCGGTCAGACCGGCCGGGTTGTAGAACATGGCATTGACATCACCTTTCACTGCTGTAAAAGCCTCACCCATACCGGCCGCACCGGCGCCCAGTCCGATTTTAAGAAAATCCGCACCAGTGGTTCCCCGTTCAGATGTCTGTACCGCAGATGCGGTCCCGATGAGAATGACTGCGACGCAGAATAATCTTTTATAATTTTTCATCGGATCACCACCACCTTTTTCATTTCTTTATACTCCCCGATCAGAAAAACAGCAACATACACCCCGCTGCCTACGGTTTTCCCGCGGTCACTGGGATTACCATTATCCCCATACCAGCGAATCGTGTGCTGCCCCACACCGGGTCTGCCGTCATAGAGCTTGGCCACCAGCTCACCGGCGAGATTGTAAATTTTGATGGTCACATCAACATCCTCGCGTACAAAATAATCAAAGGTCGTATAGTCCTGCTGGGACAGCCGTAAAGGGTTGGGATAATTCTGACGCAAAGAATTAAAAGCTTTCAAAATAGTCCAGGAGGCGGTGGCAGCGCAGCCATCTGCGGAAAGATTCTGTCCCTCACCACTCCAAAGTATCGAACCGTCAATCACCACATTACCCAAGGGCGCGTCCTGCAAAACATCCACTGTATAGTTGAGTGTGAAATTGGATTGCGGCGGTGCAATTTGCGGGTTGGCAGGAGCATGATTCACAGTAAAGCCGGCTTGACTGCCGTTGAAGTCCAGTGCCGAGGCGGTAATGGTGATCGGGTTAACACTGGTGTTTTGAACCTCCATGACAATAGCCAATCCCTTCTGACCCTGATAAACCCGCATCTCCGAACTGGATGTCCGGACAAGATTTAACAGACCCTGGATAACGTTCACAACATTGGAATCAACCGCGATTGCGGTAAGGGTGTTTCCCGAATTGTAGTCAATCGCCTGGGCCGCCGCATTGAAAGTAAGCGTACCGATTTCCGGCCCGGCAGTCACGAGCCAGGTAAAATCCTGACTGCCGCCGCCGGGAATAGTTGCTGTGGCCGGACTGGTATTGCCCACCACCGCCACCGAGGCATTGCCCGAAGCGGTCCAGGTCAAATTGACGGGTGCGGCAATCAACGCAGTGGCCTGACCGGCATTGCGGACCGTGAGTGTCAAGTCAAACTCCCGGTTGATCTCCGCATACTGATCTGCCGAAAAAGTGCAGCTCAAATTCACCGGTGTTTGCACAGTCACAGTATTGGAATCGGTGGCAGTCGAAGTAATCCCGGTCATGGTAAAAGAATCCACACCAAACGCATTGCCATTCAATAAAACATCACTCAGAGCACCGTCCACCTGATAAACCCAGGTGAAATCACGGCTCTCCCCCCCGGGGATGGTGGCCCAGGCGCCGGGTGTGGGACCTGATAGTTGAGAAGCATTTCCGGTGACTGCCAGCGCGGTCGGACTTACACTTAGCGCATCGGGACTGCCGTTATTAAACACTGACATGGTGACATTGATATTCTGGCCGATGCTGACCTGCGTGGGCGAGACGATGAGTGTGGATACGATTTCAGATGTCGGAACGGATAGGGTTAATATTGCATCAGGATCAGCACCTGCAGTATTTTCAGTAATCCAAATCTGATCACCTTCACCTTCCGTACCCGCAGTAACTGTTGTATGTGCAGGATAAATAAGGGTCTGTTCAACTTCCGGGCTTGCAATTGCAAAGGTTCTAAAATTCGGGGTACGATCAACAGCAGAAAATGTTGCATCAGTTGATAAAGCCAAAATATTATTCGGCACATTCACAAAGGCGGAACAAACACCCCTGTTAACCGTATCATACCAAGCTGTCACTTTTGTAGAACCATCCCGATTCCAGGCATTTATTGTTCTAACCGTAATGGTGTTAGCTATGCCGGCTGCCGAAATAATAATATCATCTCCCGTACTACCACCGCTTTGTGCTGATATTGTTAGGCCTGCTGCATCTGTAACCGCATCAGTGATACTCATTGAACCGCCGGAAGATAAAAAATGTATTGGTATATCCGGCACTCCGTTGCCATTCTCATCCGTCACAATTGCCCAAACTTTAGGATCAGCCCCTCCTTCAGCAAATGCCCAAAGATACTTTGAGCGTGATTCCGGCAAAGTAATAATCGCATCATCCGAGGCAAAAGTACCGGCAGTCCGAATGATAATTTGATCATTCTGCGCACTGGTACCCTGCGCAATATAAGCATAAGTTGGAGTCTCCCATGAATTTTCCTTGGAATTTGTTACCGATACTGTTTTATTATTACTGGTATAGTCAGCAGTTGAATATTGAACATCCGGAGTTGCGTCACTAACATTCACATTGTAACAAGGGTATCTGACCATTATAGTATTTACTTGTTGGGTCGGCTCTGAATACCAAGAAATGGCATAAGAAGAATTTTGTATCCCGCCTGAATTAACTGCTTGAATTTTTACATCAGGATAACCGGTAACGCTTACTGTAATAATATTATTTAGTGCTCCTCCGGTTTGGCTTGATTCCGCTGTTCCGTCAAATTTTGTTTGCCAGGTTGGACCACCACTCATACTTCCGGCAGATGCACTGAAATGGATATTTTCCCCTTCAATACCTATGCCATCGCCATCCATAAGTATGGCTTTCACAGATGGATTAGCGGCTTCTGATGCATAAGCATATAAATAACTATTTTTCATTGAATTAACCCGAATAAAAACATCAGGATAATTTGTCGTATAACCCATGTTTAATGTAACTTCGTCATTGGTCCCAACCGTCCCAAAAGCAATCCGCCACTGATTTAGAGGATATATTTCACGAGCCATATTATGTCCAACCGGACCGGCCACATTGAAGCCCTTATTATTTGCAGAATTATCATAAATATTTATTGGATTACTATAACTGCTGTTTAACCCGATAATATTGTTTTCCTGAGTTGTAATAACACCCCATATAGTTAAGCGGGAAGCATCGTACCATGCAATCCCCCAGTCATCCCCTCCCGGGGTTAACGCATCGGCTGTAAATATTTTAATAGGCGGCAGACTACCGGAAGTTACTGTAATTGTATTACCCAGCACACCGCTATTATGCTCCGAAATAACATATCCACCGTAACCTGTCATTGTATTAGACAAACTCATGCTGCCTTGGGTTGCTGAAAAAATAATCGATTCACCTTCCAAACCATTTCCTTTATCATCCATAACAACAGCCCATACACGAATATCTGCGCCTGCTCCCCCCTCTGCAAAAGCAACTAAAAATTTACTCGGGTCAGCATCGGCGGTAATAACCACATCCCAGTCAGCACTGGTCGTGGTCTGGTTGAGACGAATATAGTCCCCGGCCTCTATGGTCCCATAACCAATATGACCAACGCAGGGCAAAGCATCGGTCTGACTGGACATTGCTGAATACGTCGGCACATTATTGCCCGCAGTTTCATCGCTTGTGTTACGGTCCGTGATAGTCGTGCCGTTTTCCAGCATAATATTACTCTCAGTATCAACAACCGCACCAAAAAATTTATGCGTTTCCGGATCATACCACCCATAAACACGATCTGTTGCAGTCAGTAATTTGGAATTGGATGTATATATTATTATTTCACCCAATCCCACCGAAGAAACCGTTATAGTATTCCCTAAACCGGTTTCACCGGAAACCGAAGTTTTTGTCACACCATTCCAACTAGTGGCGGCACTGGTAAATTCCAATGTCCCTCCTGTCGGCATTGAAAATGTTATTGGAACACCTTTGACCGCATTACCGGATTCATCCGTTACAACCGCCCAAACATCTGGATTCAATCCGCCGGAAGCAAATGCCAATAAATATTGTGATTCACTTGCAGGTAATTTAATTTGCGAATGGTAATAAGCGGGATGTCTATAAATGGTTGTTTGATAAATCCGCAACAAGTCCCCGGACTTGAATGTCCCACTGCCTACATAAGTAACCGCCGGCTGGGCGGAAGTTTGATCAATAAAAGTTCCCATCGTCGGGCTAAAATCAGGGTTATTATTGATATCTACCGGTGTATCTCTGGATATTGCTGCAGAGGTAACCAATACATTTGACGAATCATCTACGACAGCAGTATACACCAGTCCTTTTTTTCGTGCGTACCATGAAAAAAGAACATCATCTGCATCTAATACTTGACTACTTTCAGTTGTAATAATCACCGGTGATGTTTTTTCTTGATTCGGGCATGTAGCGGTGATTATATCCCCCAAGCTGCCATTTTCCTGATAAAACCAAACAACACCATCCTCACTGGTTGTTCCGCTGCCGACAACAAAGTTCCCGCTGGAAGCTGTCACATCCACACTAATGCCCGAAACACCGACACCATTAAAATCAGTCACAACCGCACAAACCGTCGGACTTGCACCATCAACTGCATATGCTTTTAAAAAATAACTGGGTTGGGTTGACGAAAAATAAACATCTCCATCATACCCGGAAACAGTTGTCTCGTTTATACGAATTCTGTCACCAGCACTATAAGTCCCGGGATATACCCTGAGCTGCGCCGGCGAAGATACACCCTGCGAAATATTACTATACCTACCAATTGTTAAATACCTGTAATCACTTGTATTATTATATTCATCAAATACAAAATTAGATGTTGCTGTAATGACTTTATTGGCCGGTGTTATTGCAACGGCATTAACAAGTTGACGGGATTCATCAAACCAAAAAACAACTTCATCCGAACTTGTAACATTTTGCGATGTTGCTGTTGTAATAGTATATGGCGAACCTGATGAGACCTGCGCGCAAGTCGCTGTAATATTGTCACCAGTACTGCCACCGCTTTGCTGAACCGTCATCGTGCCACCCGCTGTCGTACTGTTGGCAGTTACATCAAGCGCACCGGCTGAAGTCGCAACCGTAACCGGGACACCTTGAACACCATTACCATATTGATCAGTAACAACAAATACCACAGTTGGATTGACACCTGAAGTAGCATAACCGGATAATTGATGGGGTGAGCCGGATGCAAATGTCGGTTGTGTGATTAAAATAGAAAAAAACAAAAATAGAGCGGCAAAAACCAAACATTTCATGGAATACCAGATTTGTCTCATAAATCCCCCCCGAGTTAAATAGGCCTTTTGCAAAAAAAAATCATTGATTAATAAACTGGAACTACCAGTTCCCCGACTGTGGATTCAATACCCACACTGGTAAGTTTCGACTGCTATAAAAAAAACTAAATTTAAAACGTTTAATTATTTTTTTATTATAAACACATGTAGGTATTTTTGAAAGTATATTTTGAACTTTTTCGGATATTTTTTCATACTATTACATATCAAATTTAAAACCTTCAAAATGCAGAGGTAAAAAACAAAAATATCAAAAAATCAAGCATTTGCCGAGGGGTTAGGAAGAAAAGCGGATGGGATAAGGGCTTAATCAACGTACCGGGTCAATCGCGCCTTAAATCCACAAGCAATATATAGGGGCGTGATTTATCACGCCCTGATCTGTTCCATCCGGATTTTCCGTAGAGACGTTGCATGCAACGTCTCTACTATTTTTTAACACACCATCATGTAGGGGCGCAATAACTTGCGCCCCTATCTATGGGTAATGTCAACCCCCAATATATTTAAGTCATGCAGTGGAGG